>SDOA01000211.1 GCA_004524595.1 Candidatus Thorarchaeota archaeon
CATTCTCATTCGAGTATCAAGCAGGACACACATCGTTTCATACTCGATTAAAAATACGTGTGACTGCTGAGAGCATCGAGCATCGAAGGATTCCAAAAGGCACCCCTACTGAGAGTCCTGAAGAGGTAAAGGTAACGAAAGTGCAAGAGATGGAGTTCTCCCGTGAGAGACTACTTTCGTTTGTGAAAGAGTTGATGAAGAACAAGATATGGGATCTAGAGAATTGTACAGAGAGAGTACTTCCTGATACAGCCCAACTCACCTTTATCATCAAAAACCATGACGATGTTGTGTTTGAACGAAAGGTCTGGGAGAGTTGTAGAAATGATGACGGGAGGACAAGAGACCTCATACGCTCCTTCGCCGCCCTTATTCCACGGGATTGGACCCCTCCCTAACCTCTTGGAAACCATCATGAGGATTGTCAGATGATTTGAAGCAATTACTTGATTCGAACCTGAAACTCTTGATTGATCTTGCGAACATACTCGAAATGCTGATCTCGTGTCTGAAGAACCAAGTTTCTATTGATTGCTACTGCAGCAAGGACTATGTCAATTGCAGGAATAGGCGTTCCAGCCTCGAGTAACAGAAGTGATAACTCAAATCCCTTATCATAGTCATCTTTTCCTGGAAGAATGATATCAAGACCTTGCAGTGTGACTGCTTTAGGAAACTCAATCAGATTGAGGATGGTCGTATACCCCTCAAGCGATGTTGCCCCATCACGCACATGGTCTATGAGGATGTTCGTGTCGTGGAGTGACGTCTCCATTCCAAGTCCCTCATCTTTTTGTAGTGTTTCTCAGCCTCATCTATTGAAATATCATCAAGTCGTACTCCAATACGTTTTGCTAACTCAGCGTAATAAGAGGAGTCGTGTGTTTCACTTCCCATAAGCTCATCAAGATACTCAAGGATAGCTCTCCGTACAACCTCACTCCATTTTATCTCTGGATACTTCCTCATGCGTTCTCTGATGTCATCAGGGATTGAGAGCGTGATATTTGCCATATGTGTAATATGTGTATTCACATATTTAAGTGTATATCGTAGTTGGATTAGCTGAGTATGATTCATTCTCGATTGCTTACTTTATCACTCGCTTCTAACATGAAAATTAGGATAGCAGATTAGCAAATGAGAGTAAATCTGATAACGGACCGGATCTCTTGCGCCTGAAATTCAAAATATGAATTATTTATCAAAAGAATTAAGTCAAAGTTCAAGCGTATTGTTACTTGCAAGGACAGAAGGAGAAACTGGTAATGTCAGAGAAGGGATATCGATACACGCCTCCAGTCACAATAAGCTGAAAGGTAAAGATGTCACCAACATCTACAGCCCACTCAAAAAGATAGGTTTCTTCCTGAGTTGTTGTTGTAAGGGACTGGTCGTGAAGGTATATAATTCCAATCCCGACCACACTCAATAAGACCAGCATAATCATTGCAACGGCTACAGTACCTTGATACTCCACACCAACACCTACTATCTAGTGTGCAAATTTCTATTAGAATCTAATGCTAGAATAATATTCTAACCAAGTTTCTTTCGGACGAACAACGCAAGTGCGACAGCAGCTATTATTCCAAGGACAATACCACCTTCTAAGACACCAATTGGAAACCCGTCTGCACTGGTAGATGTTGGAGAAGTGGTCATCAGATTCTCCAGATTTAGTTTCATGATGAACATGTCATAATCACCCCCATTGCTCCCTTGATAGGCCTCGTATACAGGAAAGTCAGTAGACCTCGTGTAACCCAGTATGACAAAACTATAGTCTGAGTGCCAGACTACTTCGATACCGATGTCATTGTCCAAGCGCCCAAATGCCATTGAAAAGAGGAGTGATCCATCCGGGTCAAATGCCACTAGCGTCACATTAGAGTAGTAATCACTAGTAGTATTATAGAGTAAAGTCGTGGGAAAATCAACTGAATTGGTCTGACCTGTTACGATAATGTTATCATGAGAGTCTACTGTGATAGCATTACCATGGTCAACTGAAGAACCGCCTAGATAGGTACTGAAGACGATGCTCTGTCCATCGGGAGTGAATTTTGTGATGAACATATCAGCATACTCAACCCGCTCATCCTGATAGGGATTCAGTGTCGGAAGATCATCAGATGTCGTGAAGCCTGTGATTATGACGTTATCTTCACTATCCACTATGAGCGCATTGCCCCATTCCAGAGATGCACCACCGAAGAAGGTGAAATAGGCTAGTGTACCATTTACGTGGAACTTTGCCAGAAACGCATCTGAAGAACCACCTGCGTATTCTTCCTGATAGGCCCCCTCTGTTGTCAGGTTTCCAGATGAAACAATCCCTGTGAGCACAATGTCACCCTGTGAATCAAAGTCAATACCTCGTCCATGATCAATCCCCGTTGTCCCAAGATATGTTGAGAATAGCAGAGCCTGTCCATCAACCTCAAATAATGAAACAAATATATCAAGAGACCCAGCATTCACGTCCTGAACCGGGTGCAGTAATGGAAAATCGGTGGACTGGGTAGTTCCAGAGATAACTATCCTATCACTGGAGTCGACTGTCATGGTATATAGCCAGTCATTCCCTGTTCCGCCAAAATAAGTCGAGAACAGAAGGGATTGTCCATCTTCCGAAAACTTGGTAATGAAACAATCAGTGGTTCCACCGGAAACATTCGTGGAATTAGATTGAAATGCATTCATCAGAGGGAAGTCTGAAGAACCTGTGATTCCTGCAATCAAGATATTGTCATCCGAATCAACAGCTACACCTGTGATAAGTTCCTGCTGAGAGCCCCCAAAGTACGTTGAGAACATCAGTGAACCATTGGGATAAAACTTCGAGATGGTGCTGTCAGTATAGCCATTAAGTTGGTCCTGGAAGGCATTTTTCAACGGAAAATCCGTTGATGTTGTGCGACCCACCACAATGATGTTGCCCTTTGAATCAACAGTAGTACTCCCAAAGGCATACGCTATAGTCTCCATGCACTCATCACCAGAGCCGCCCAGAAAGGTCGAGAACTCAAGAAGCTCCATAGGAGTATTCTCCAATGTAGCATCTACCATGGTGTATGTTCCTAGAGAGAGGAGCAATAGGAGCCCAAGGACTGCTATGTTTCTTACGCGAATTCGTTGTTCTGTCATATCAAGACTATCCTCATCAAGTAGATTTATATTTTCTAAATTTTGAATATTGGAGATATAACTTCTCTTCATAGCAAGAATTCGAGTAGAATGGTTAGAGATGCTGCAGACAGGATGAATTCAATGAGTCAAATACGGTCGTTATCAAGGCAGTCAAAAAAGATCGAACGAAAACTGGTCACATTCTACAAAACAGTCGGAGAGATGGTCAGCCTAAACCCAAGGGCTACGGAGATCTTTGCATACTTCAAGATCTATGATGCATTGACTCAAGAACAACTCAAGCGACTGACAGGGTTTTCTCTGGGCACCATCTCATCGACATTGCAGATATTTCTCCAGACTGATATCATAAATCGTCAGTTTATTCCGGGGACCCATAAGAATCTCTACAGAATAAGACCTGAGCGCGTGCAGTTTGTCTATACGCCCTCCACTCGAATCCTTGAAGACCTTGAGAGACTTGATTCATACATAGTCAAAAAACAGGTCGAACTCCAAGGACTGGAGAGCAAGTATCCGACTCATACCCAATTCATACTTAGGCGGCTCAACAGCCTTAGGAATTACGTTGAGGCTCAAAGAAGACAAATCGGTGGTAAGAAGAGACACTCATTCTTTCAGGAGGATACCTCTGGGATAATCCCCCTGAACGAGATGATTACCTATCCCTTTGATACACAGGAGTTCGAAGAGAATGTAATGGAAATC
>SDOA01000014.1 GCA_004524595.1 Candidatus Thorarchaeota archaeon
CCCTTAGCATCGATTTCAGTAATATCTCCATATAGGATATGTTTCTGTCCCTCAATGAGGCCATCGCGAATTCTTAGAACTCTATCTGCATATTCTGCAACTTTGGGATTATGGGTCACATTGATTATGGTTGTTCCAAACTCCTTGTTCGTCTTATTGAGTGCCTCCATTACTATCTCTGTAGTCTCAGAGTCAAGTTCTCCTGTCACTTCGTCTCCTAAAAGAAGTTCTGGATTATTCGCTAATGCTACACAAATTGCAACTCTTTGATTTTCTCCTCCTGAGAGTTGATTTGGTCGATGGTTCACCCTATGACCAAGCCCCAGAATTTCAAGGAGCATCAGTGCACGTTCATGTGATAGTTTAGATGGTGCTCCAGCAAGTTTCATTGGGAGTATTACATTCTTCAAAGCAGTGAGACCCGGTACAAGATTACCGACCTGCCAAACAAAACCAACCTTTTGTCTCCTATATAACATCGAACGTCTATCATCCAAAGTTGTAACGCTGTGACCATCATAGAGAATTGTTCCTGCTGTAGGTTTATCTAATGCGCCGAGCATTTTTAACAAGGTTGACTTCCCAGAACCTGAGGGTCCAATGATTGACAAAAATTCTCCATGATTCACTTCAAAGTCAACACCTCGAAGTGCTATAACTTCTTTCTGCCCTCTCCTGTAGACTTTCATCAAGTCTCGTACAACAATTTTGTATTGTTCCGCTATTTGAGCTAGATTTTCCGACATGACAATCACTCATTATATTGAATTTCTTCTGCGATATTAAGTTTCAAGGTACGAACAACAATGTAATAGGTCATGATCATAGTAACAGCAACTGATATTCCAATTATTGCAGTAACTAATGGAATTGGTATTACCAAATGAACAGGCAATCGGTTCCAAAGTCCTGATGTAGAACTTCCCATATGTAATAATGGGATATTCTTCAACAGATACGCTAAACTCAATCCTATCATTCCCCCTATTGTAGATGCCAAAAGAACGCCAACACCTGTTTCAACAAGCGATGCTATTATTATTGGTTTGTTTGATGATCCAAGAGCTCTAAGAACTGAAAATTGCTTACGTAACCCTCTGACCCTTACGATACTGACAATAGTCATACCAATTGTAAGATAGATTATTGAAAAGAGAACATTGAGTGTGTATGTACCATAGATCGACTGTGTTGCCCTAGTATCTAAAACAGCATCAATATAGGTAAGTGGTGATTCAATATCATTAAAACTACTTGGAGCTATTGAATAGATTTCTTCCATAATCCTTGTGTAGTTAGCTCCTGTTTCAATATCAATGTAGAATTTCGAAACAGATGTTGTATTTAGACAAGATTGAATATAATCTAGATCTGCAACAACAAAATTCCGTGCATTCGGTTCACCTGGAACATATGAGTATCCAGTTGATTGATCACTGACTTTGCTAGTCATTAGATCGACAATTTTACTTCCAGCAATAGTATTATTATCCTCTGAGATTATTTGAAGATTAATGAAATCTGAATAGACAGGAAATCTATTTCCGATGGAGTCCACTGTATAACTTTGAATTGGCTTGAACGAAGTCAGTATATTGATTCTGTCTTCACTCCCATCTGCTAGTTGCATAATTGAAACCGCAGGTAGGTTATACAGTGTAAAATAATCGAGCCAGAATGCTGCATATATCCAACTTTCCGGGTCAACACCGTAAATCGTGATTGAGCGATTGTATTGTGTTCCTCCCCCAAAGTAATATGCACTATAATATTGGACATAGCCTTTAGTAATTAACATTGGGCTCACATGAAGGACTCCTTCCACTTGTGCAATATCTGTTACTAAATCAGTTGTTACATTGATATGTGCTGGATTGATATCAATAACTATATCGGCTCCTGTGTAAAACATGAAGGTTTCTTTCATGTGTGTATTTCCTGTCGTCGCTGATACTGAAGCAAAGATCCCGGCTGTGAAGACCATAGCGATGAACATTGTGCCAATCGTTTCGGATTTCTTAAAGAGTTTGATAGTTCTTGACATCAGTCGTGAACCTACGACCATTGAGGGATGATTTATTCTTTCTAATACATAGCTTTTGATTGATGCAGTTGGTCTTGAGAGCAGTCTTGTAAAGAATATCAGGAAAATACCAAATAATGTGATAATTACTACTGCAAATGTAATCGAACCAAATGTTGTTAGACCCGAGTATGCTAACACAGACATCAGCGGAATGAGTAACCAACCTGAAATTGCAACAGCAATTAGATCAATTGTTGATGAACCCATCTTCTCTGAATCTGCGAGGACTTCTTGATGAATAGCGCTATGAGCTTCACTTGCAGTCATTAATAGTGCTTTTACTGCTGAAGGCAGCGCAACCATAATTCCAATGGAAAATGAAAATAGGAATACTGCAAGAACTGCATATGGTTGAAGGAGAATCGTGAATCCACTAATTGTTTGTAAATTAAAAACCATTAACTCTCTCACAGTTCCAGATAATAATGCAGCTAAAGTGCCTGTAAGTATAGCTCCAAGACTGCCAATAAAGCCAGTAGCAAGCGCATTGCTAAGAACCCAATTAGCAGCCTGAAAACCTGATGATCCACGTGTTTTTATCGTACCTATGTCTTTTCTTTGAGAATCCGAAAGTAATCTGGCATTATATTGAATTAACATCGCACCCATAATGATTGATGGAATTGAAAAAGCGAGAGCGATTGCTCTCATACTAATGGACCAGCTTGAGAATTCGGTTACGGCTTCTATCAATTTGAAATTATTCCATTCAACGTAGACATAGGGTAGATTATTTTGTTCAATTCTTCGCTTCACATTCAGTAGTGTATCCACAACTGAGGCTGCATCAGTCTTGGTAATAATCGAATGGTCGAATTTTACCCATATTCTATCTTGAACACCATAATATGTTTCATGTCCCAGGATACTAAATGTAGAGGAGATTGCTTCAGGAGTTGATATCATCCTAAGGTAGGTTACTTCAGGTTGTCCCCATCTTTCTTGATGCATGTAAACATGTGATATAAAAGTACCAGTAATGTTGAAGGTTCTCTCTATTTCAACAGCTTGCCAAGAACCATTGATATTTGCATAGATTGATAATTGAATTGTATAGTTGCCACCTATGGTTAGTCCTTGACTGACAAAGAATGACTCTTCAATGAGACATGAACTATTATCATAATTAGTTTTGAGAGGATCCACATCTATTGCATCTGAAAACTCATTGAAGGTCGTATTATCAACGCCAAGAAAACCCATTCTTGTTTCAGTATAATCAATTTCATTATACACGTATAATTCTGCGAATGTGACATGTTCTGAAGATACAACATAGTCTTGTTGTGCTATGTTCTCTCTGACTTGCTGGATTGTGATATTATTCTGGGAATAAAAAGGTGAAGAGAAGGATACCTGCATGTCAATTGGAATATCTGCTGTCATATCAGCTAAAACATCTGGGGCTGTTGAATCCATGTAGATTAAGATTCCTCCAAGCACTCCACTGGAGAGGGAGAATATCAAAAGAGTTGTCAACACTTCTGGTGCACTAGCTGATATCCGTGAGAAGAGAAACATCTCTAAAATTCACCTCCATACGGTCCAGCTTCGGCCCATGCTGTATTCAGCGTCGATGCTAAATTGATTCTAGAACTCAATGCTGCAATGACTAGTATGAACATAGACATGCATCCAACAAAAAATCCGAGGACAACAATAATTGTATACCATGGTATCACTGGAAAAACACTAATTGGATAGACCTGAAACCAGCTTGAAGATGAGATACTCGCTGAGGCGATTGATGTGCTAAGGAAAAGAGGTGAGTAACCAGCGAGCAAGAATAGACTGAATAGCAATAGAACCAACATCTCCGCGGCTTGTGATTGTAATATTATAGATCTTGTAGCTCCCACAGATCTCAATAGTGCAATCTCTCTCCTTCTTGCTCTGACTCCCTCCACCGCATAAATAACGAAAGCACCAATAATTGTTCCTACCGTCAATACGGTAAGCATTGTATCAAGAGAACGTTCCATCTTGTATTGTGTATTTCCAGTATATTCATCAACACGTAGACTAACACAGTCCCAATTCTCATCGATGATAGCGACAAGCCCTCCTGTGGAAATAACATCTTCTGCAACGATAGTACCGTTTTCCCCAGGTTTCAATCCTACACAATAATAATTCATTGTTTCTGAGATAAGATCCACTTTAGTTCCTAGATATTCTCTATTCACCAATACTGCAGAACTTCCAACATAAAAGCTATAGTCAAAATAGACAGGACCATCCCACCAGCTGATTTCTGGCATTTCAGGTAAGGCGTCTACAATTCCTAGTATGCGAAAGACAATTATCTCATCATTGCCAATCAAATTTGTCGCGCGAAGTATATCCCCTTCTACTAAATTAAAGGAATTGGCAATATCTTTGGTTATTACCGCTCCATCCTTATTAGAGGCAAGCGACTCAATCATCTCTTTATATTTCGATTCATTATAACGATTTCCTAAGTAATCATAGCCTATGGTGATATACTCGGTTGGATGTACACCCATAAAACGAAAAGACCCGCTATAGTCAGCGGATAGGAATAGAGTCATTTGGGATACAAGTGTTCCAGATTCTACTAGTTCATGATTTGTGACATTATCAATGAAATCTTGCCATGTCAAGTAATTGTAATCGTCTAATCCAAATGTAAGATCAGCTCCAATATCTAACCTTGTCTGGTTTTGAACAGTGACAGGTAACGATGCATCAACGATTGCACTGTTCCAACTGAGACAAATAGCAAGTACCAAAACCATTGCTGCTGCTCCTGCAGATGAAGCTTCTTTTCCAATTCTTCTAATTCCAATCGATGATGGTATCTCTCCCACTATTCTCTTCATGATTCTACTCAGGAAATTGGCTCCACGTTTCAGGGCTTTCATTGATAGACTTACCACACCAAGAAATAGTGGAAGGGGAATGATTGGCATTAAAATAGCTAGCAGGGGATTGGTTGTTGTTACTGTACCTCCTGATAAGATGGCTAGAAGTAGTAAACTTGAGAGAAGAACAACTAATACATCCCATTTAATCAGTCCGAGACCTCTTGAAATCTTAGCAATCCTTCCTCTTTGTTCCTCAACATTCTTCTTTGTCGAGTAGATAGCTCGATATCCACCAAGTGTTAACATTGGCAGTGCAATCGATACTATTGTACTAATAAGCAAAGATTCCAGACTAATTAGTATTGGCTCTGAAAAAACAAGTAGAGGATTGAAAACAAAATATCCTACAGCTGAGATTGCTACACGACTTAGCAACAACCCGAATGGTATTCCGACAAAACATGATATCATTGATAGAGCAAGAACCTCGCGAGTAACTACCCTCTCTAGGTCTCCAGGTGAAGCACCTCTTGAGAGTAAAATACTCTCTTCATATCTTCTTTCATTGACATTATAACGTATAGCTAGAAATGTAACAAGTACTACTAATAGAAGAATGCTTGTTGAACGTAGCATTTCTCCTATTCGCAAGCTTTGAACCCAATAGACGTAATCCGAAATACCCGAAGCTAATCTATCATTAACATAAATTCGAGAATAATATCCGTTAGTTTCATAGTTTGGATCAATTCTTCTAATATTCTCATCAATTCTATTCAAGTATTGAAGTGAATCCGTAGGATTGAATGGAGAAAGTCTGCTTCTATCAACATCAACAAAAATCTCGAAATCTTCTTCATAGATATTGATGAAATCACTAATAATGATTGCAATGCTTTCATAATCCCAATAATACGGCGATGAGTATTGTGTTGGATGTTTATAGATTCCAACAATAGTACAATTTTCTTCACTCGATCCTATCTCCACTCGGACTAAATCTCCAAGTTTCAATTCAAAATATTGCCGAATCGATTCGGTAACAGCAATTTCAGTTAAGCTTAGAGGATATCTACCTTCTATAAGGGCGACATAGTTGGGGAAGGTCTCAGTAAATTCTTGATTAATCGCCAGGAATCTTCCATATCTCCCATATGCCTCTGGTATTCCAGAGATATTCATCTGATGGATTAATCCGCCATGACTAGTTGTTAGAAGTGCTGCTTTAGTTACACCACGAATGCCTTTAATATCATCAACATAGGATTCAATAAGATCTCCTGAAACACGAATTGCTACTTCGCCAACATCAAGATTCTTATCCCATTCATGGATAGAATATGAATCAACATAGACTGTAATACCTATCGCCATTGTTGATGCTAATACGAAGCACATCAAAGTTACAGCCTTTCGACGAAGGTTATGAAATGCTTCATATCCAACTGGTATGGCCGCCATTCTCTACCTTCCTCATTCTGGATTTTCTATTTGACCATCGCGCATTCTGTAGATATGATCCATTTGTTCACCTACCTCGGGATCATGAGTGACAGTAATGAGGGTACCACCTTCTCCTTTGGTGAGTGCAACCAAAATATCAAGGATTTCTTGGCCAGTGTTGTAATCTAGGTCTCCTGTCGGTTCGTCTGCAAGAACAATGATACTACTAGCTGACCCTTCAGGTTTTGCTAATGCTCGAGCGATAGCTATTCGTTGCTGTTCCCCTCCTGATAATTCGTCCGGACGATGCTCAGCTCTTTCAGTAAGTCCCACAAGTGCTAGAAGATAGTCTACTTTCTTTCTTCTTGATTCTTCATCAACACCTGAAATGAGTAAGGGTAGTTCAATATTCTCATACGCAGTTAGGACAGGGAGCAAATTGAAGAATTGAAATACATAGGATATCTTATCTCTTCTAACTCTTGTAAGCTCAGTCTCTGACATATCTGTGATGTCAAGATTATCAATGACAACTCTTCCGCCTGTTGGTCTATCAAGCGCTCCGATCAGGTTCAGTAAAGTTGTCTTCCCAGATCCACTAGGCCCCATGATCCCGATGGCTTGTCCCCGTTTTATCTGAAGTGATACTCCTCGTAGTGCAGGTACTTCGATTTCTCCCATCTTATAGATTCTTGAGACCGATTGCAAGTCGACAATTGCGTTGTTATTCAATTAAACCCACTCCTGTCATAACTTCAGCGATGTATTACTAAAAGAATGAAGTCTAATAAATGACACCTTCCATGTATAAAGAATTGTACTAGAGATAAGTCTCATGGTATTTCTTCAATAATAATGAAAATACAACAACACTCAAATTATCAAAACACAACTAGTAAATAAGAAAACTTTATCAGTTCTGACACTTATTTGACTGTAGAATAGTTTGAGGTGCATTTGTTCTTTGTCTGATGAAATATTGGCAAGAAAATACGAGTTCTTCAGCTGGCAGGGATTTATTGTGGGGGCTCTGCTCTTGTTAGTTTCATTCATAGTACAATCAATTGTGAGTTTCCCTCAGGTCTGGCAGGAACGATTACTTGATTATGTTTTGTTCCTATCAGTATCATCACTCGTTGTCGGGCTAGCGTCTGGAAGTGTGCTTGTTTACCTCTACCCACCAGATCAAGATGTCATAGGAATAGCTGGACTTGGTAGTGATGATGCTACCCAGCATTTATCTCTCATCCTGGTCATTATTGCTCTTCTCCAACCAATACTTACAGGATTCATATTCTTCTACGAGTATTTTGGAATTGATCCTTTCATTTTCATCTGGGTACTTCTCGGATTTGCCGCTCCAAGTGTTGGCCTTACAGTTTCTATGTTTGAACGTTCAAAAGAAATAGCCTCGGACCTTGAGATTTATTTTGAGCATAATTCAAAATTGGATATGGCCGGTCTAGAATGGCTGCATGCAATTGGACCTAGAACCGCGACATATAGAATGGGTATGTTAGAAAGCGCTGCAAATCGTGTTGATGGTATCAAAATAAGTGGACATGAAATCATTAAAGAAAGCAATCAATTTACAGTGAATGTGTAACGCACTTTTTGAACTATGAATGCTTATTTTTCATATGAGCTATCAGTCCCTCTTCTGTCCAAGCAATCCAATTGCATTTCAAACATGAAAATGTCTGGCTTCCCATTCCAAACCTAGGAGCCGTTCGCTCTTCAACCTCATAAATGGTCCCTCCATAACCGCTACTCTTTTTCGTCACTATTTTAAATCGTTTCTTGAAACACTCTGAACAGATTGACATACTCTTCCGTGAATCATTGAAGAAATTCTCCTCTAAATTCTTTGCCGGTCTGAGAGGATCCATTTCTTTTCCACAGCTTTCACAGAAATCTACCGATTTAATCACCACTTAATGAGTTTCAAGTCTATTTTTAACACTTCAGAATAGGATTTGCGATGCAAGACGACTATAAGAATTCTCTGAGTCAAATACTCCTTTGAACCTTGTTATGTAGTCCTCATTGAAGACTGTTCTCAAATAATTCTGCTGCAGTCTTGAATACATCTTCTACATTTTCTCCAGTTAGAGCTGATGCTTCGATGAATGCTACTGGATGGAGTTTTCCATCTGCACTTAGCTTCTTTGCTAGTTCTTCTGCATACTGAAAGCCTTCATTGTAACTGACAGGCTCTTCACCTGAATCATCGCTTGAATCTGTACGGAGATCTATCTTATTAGCAACAATTACGATTGGTGGCGTCATTTCTAATGAGATGTTTGACTCTCGGAGCCAAAAATCAATACTCTCAAAGCTCCATCTATCAGATGCTGCATATGTTATCAGTAATAGTTCTGCGTCGCTGTAGAACTCCTTTCTGGGGAGTTTTTCTTCTACTGCAAGGTCAAAAGACCAGACGCTTAAATCGACTCTGTGATTTGACACATCAATCGCTTTTCTAAATACATATTTTAAAACTACACCTGAGTCCTCATCACTAATGACTTCAGTAAGCCCTGCTTTCTTTGCAAGACTACGCTTACCAACTCCCGTTTCTCCGAGTAAAAGTGCTTTACATTTTATTACAGGTTTTATTTGATGTGTTGGTGTTACTTGTGGTCTTGATTCTTTTTTGATGTCCTCAAAAGTGTGTTCTTCTACTGTTTCAGCTATTATTTCTATCATGTCATCTTCTGATGATGCAGTAATTGATTCAACTTCAGGTGCTCGTGCATAGGTCTTCTCAGATGCTGTAATCTCTTCCTGCCCTTCAATATTGATACTTATTCTTGGTCTTGGTTTAATTAATTCCTTTGGGGCTTCTTTGGTACTAGGAGCCATAAAGGAATCGCTAAGTGATTCGACAACCTGAAGTGCTTCAGTGATGTCATCAAAATCATCTGCCGATATTACTCCCTCTCCCTTACCACTTGCACCACTTGAAGTCACCACAACATCAATCTCTTCTTTCTTCTTCTCCTTTCTCTTGAAGAAACTTCTCTCTTTTGGAGTTTCTTCAACTTCCTCAATTTGAGGCGTTACATCTACTCTTTCAGAAATCGGTTCTTTTTGAATAGGTTCGTGCTCCCGTTCTATCACAGGTTCTGATTCTGGTAACACCTTTCTTGCCTTGGGTAGACCGATCCTGTCTAAGACATCTTCTAAAACCCCTGGAGCTAGTCTCTTTCCTAAATATCTAAAATATTTTTGAAGTTCTAGACTCACATCATCATACGATTTTGACTTGAGTGGAATTTTCTTTTTGACGATGCCCTTATCACGCACTTCGATATACGTGGGCATTAGTGTTAGTGATATTGTTGTGCCAGGAACTATCAAGCTTACAGACTCCCTGAGCGCTCTTCGATTCTTCTTCTTTTATTTTGTGTTTAACTGTTTCGTGTTTAGTCTCATAACTACATCGTATGTGTATGATTTCATTAAAACAGAAAGTATTAAGACGTATATAGATTCCATTAGCTTAAGAGGTCTTACTATGACCGAGATAGATTTTACCAAGTATGTTGAAGTGATTCGCGACTGGCCTGAACCCGGAAAAGCAGTTTGTGATATTAGCATGCTTCTGGAGCACCCTGATGTTTTTCACGAAGCTGTAGCAAAGCTAGCTAAACCCTTTGTAGAAGTGAAACCTAACAAAGTTGTAGGTATTGAGCAAAGAGGTCTTGCATTAGGAAGTGCAATTGCCTATTACTTGGGATGTGGTATTGTACCAGCTCGCTCTATTGCTTATATTCCTGAAGGGTATTTTAGAGAAGTAGAGATGTTGCCTTCAAATAGATTTGCTGACCGCCAACTAGCATTAGTTGCAGACTCTATAGATCCAGGCGATCGTGTTGTTATAATTGATGATTGGTTGATTCAGGGCACTTCAGTATTTGCTACAAAGAAAATGATAGAAAAGTTAGGTGCTCAGGTTGTAGGAATTGGATGTGTCATTAATAATATGTCCGAAACCCGACGAAAGCTTCTTGGAAGGCCAGAAGTTCAGGCACTTCTCGAGAATTATGAAACTGACGCATTTCACCCCAGCGATTAACATATGTTTCTAACTTTCGGTTTTCTCTTGAGATTATTGAAAAAAGAGCAAATGGGTGGTAATGTCATACCACCCGTTTTAATTTCTATTTTGTTTCTTCACGGAGCTCTCGTCTTAGGATTTTGCCAACCTGTGATTTTGGCAGGTCTGGGACAAACTCAACATGAGTTGGGACTTTATACACTGCCATCTTATCTTTTGCAAAAGATCTAATTTCATCAACAGTGGCTATCTGTCCAGGTTCTAACACTACAAATGCTTTGACAGTTTCTCCTCTTGTTTCATCAGGAATTCCAATAACCGCCGCTTCGCGAATCTTAGGGTGTTCAAAGAGGACTTCTTCAACCTCATTAGGCCATACCTTGTAACCTGAAGCATTGATCAAATCCTTCTTCCTGTCGACAATATAAGTCCAGCCTTCTTCATCGATTTTAGCTATATCTCCTGTGAATAACCAACCATCTTTTGAAAGGACATCATTGGTTTCATCAGGACGATTATGGTAACCGACCATTACTTGAGGTCCTTTCACCGCAAGTTCACCCACCTCACCTATAGCTAATTCTTTTGATTTATTTTCCAAGTCAACAATCTTGCAATCTGTACTTGGGAAAGGCAATCCTATTGAACCAATTTTCCTTTTTTCTTTGTCCAGTGGATTGGCATGAGTTACAGGTGAAGCCTCGCTAAGACCGTAACCTTCTATGATTATGGAGTTAGTTACTTCTTCGAACTTCCGAGTAACCTCTGGTGGAAGTGCCATTGCTCCAGCAATAGAAAGTTTCAATGAAGTGAGATTGTACTTGTGTGCATCAGGATGGCTGTAGATGGCAATTGCTAAAGTAGAAACTATTGGGAAGAATGTAGGTCTCTGCTTGTTAATTAGTTCAAGTAAGTGTTTGATATCTCTAGCATTTGGAACGAGTATTATTGTACTACCCCATGATATAGCTAGATTCATCGAGATTGTTTGCCCAAAGATATGCTGAAGAGGTAGGGCCGCAACAAAAGACTCCTTACCTTTCTCCGCAATTGCTTCCATCCAGGCTCCACATTGCTCACAATTTGCTTTCAAATTATCATGTGTGAGCATCGCTGCTTTAGGAATACCTGTAGTGCCTCCAGTGAATTGATACACAGCAATATCCTTTGAAGGTTTGATGTCAATCTTTGGAGCTTCAGGTACTGTATCAGCTATAAAATCATTCCATAGAATATCCCCTTCTTGTAGAGGAGGAACATGTTTCATCTCTTTCTTATACACTGTCTTAGGAGCCAAAATCTGCTTGATTTTTGACATCATGTCCCATCCAGCAGCAACAATGACTTTCTCTAGACTGGACTCTTCGCGAACTGCTTGCACAACAGCGTAGAAGAAGTTCAAAACAACAATGACTTTTGCTTTAGTATCTTGTAAAAATATCCTGAGTTCTTTTGGCATTGCCAAAGGACTTACAGGTGTCACAGTTGCTCCACATTTCAGCGCACCAAAATATGATATTATAAATTGAGGACAATTGATTAGCATTATCGCCACACTATCCCCTTTCTTGACCCCTAGTTTCGCAAAACCATCAGCAGCTCGATTAACAAGCTCTCCTAATTCACGATACGTGATTGTGACTCCTTCAAAATAAAGTGCAATATTGTCTGGATAGTTCTTGACAGCATCGTCAAGACCTTTCCATAATGGACCTTCAGGAATCTTGATCTCATGTGGGGTACCTTCAACGTAATTTTTGTACCACGGTTTATCCAATTTCATCTCCTCTCTCTCAATTTATGAGAAGCCGAATATGATTTACTAGTTACACTGCCATTTATCCCTTATGATGAAATAGAACAATGTGCTGCAATTTATTGTCTTAATGCAGCCCTCAAACAGACAAGCAAAGTTCTCAAAGTTAGGAACTTTATATCAATATCCTTCTGTGAAGATTCCGCCATACCTTCAGAAACCATCTCTTGAATATGTACATCTCTTCTTCCAATCTCAAAAAGAAGGTCCGTAAACGGACTGGTAAACACTCTTTGAGCTAGCAGCTGTTTTCTAAAGTCTTTTCCAAAATCACTTCTCCATAGATGTTCATACTTTTCGAATGTTTCTGTATTTAATGCATCCTTTTCTTGTACCTTTACCAGAACTTTAGCTGCAAATCGAGCAGCTCTCATTGCATAAACAATTCCTCCTCCAGTTAAGGGACTCACCATACCCGCTGAATCACCTACAAGTAGACAATTCTCAAGATGCGTTTGATTCAAAGGCCCTCCTGTTGGTACAAGTGCGCCTTTTACTTTTGAGATATCAGAATCTTTCAGCAAGAGATTTTCTCTCTTCAAGTAAGATACAAATGATTCGAATATTCTCGGTAATCCTTTTGCATGAGTGCTTACAATTCCAAGTCCAATATTGATCGTGTCTAGTTTTGGGAATATCCAACCGTACCCCGGTAATCCTTCAATATTAGCAAAGAAATGATAGTGCAGATCTTGAGAATATCTATCAATTATGTCATCATATTTTGTAGGCACTTCTACAACTCTGCATGCAGTAAGTTTTGAACTATCCCATTTTCGATTGAGTCCAGTGTCTCTTGCAACCAAACTTGAAACTCCATCCGATCCGACAACTACCGATGCCTTGATTGTCTGTCCACCTCTCAGGAGAACTTCAGATTTCTTTTTACCCATTTTAATTGATACTGCTCTCTTTCCAAGAATTGGTTCTAAACCATTTTCAATAGCACTTTCTAATAATACGTTATCGAAATCGGTTCTTAGAGTTAATGCCATGTCCACTCTACCTTGAAGGCGGATACGGCGATTAGGAGAATGTAGCACTCCAACCTTCGCAACACCTTTTAGAAAGTCATCTGTTCTCTTTCTAAGATATGGAAATTCATCCAGAAGATTTAGAGAAAATCCCCCTCCACAGGGTTTATCTCGCGGAAATTTATCTTTATCAATAAGACATACTTTCATTCCACTTTTTGCCATGTATCTAGCTGCAGTTGATCCAGCAGGTCCTGCACCTATAACTGCAACATCATACATGATATCTAACCGTATCTGATTGAAAACCCCCCACACTTCATTCTTACGGTTTGGAATTATTCATATACGAGAAGCTTATCAGTATTTAAAATTGCAAAAGAATGACTATTCATGAATAGCTTTCTTCAAAAACGAAGCCAACTTCGAAAACAGATTAATGCGAATAAAAAAATGGACATGTATTTGCATCTGTATATCACAGTTATCCTATCAATTAACATGGTACTGATTCTATACGCGATGTTATCAGTTACAATCCGGATGAGTCTGAATGGAGTTGGTCTTCTTGATTCTATGCCTATCGCACTGTACATTCTTCCATTGATGATTTTCTTGCCATTAATGATTAGAGCATTTTATCGTAGTCGAACTTCTGCTTGGAACTTTGTTTTCCTTATTATCTCGAGTATTTTTTTCAGCATGTTAAGTCTCTTGGTAAGAGGATTTGTAATCTGTGTGTTCCTCAATATTATCGCTGTTTTTACTATATTCATTATTGGTCGATTCAGACCACAAGGAACAATACGTCAAGCTGGTAAGAAAGGTATTGGCTATATTCTTCTAATGAATCTACTAGGTCTGACATTTCCTGTATCTATTCTTGTCATGGGACAGATTCCAATTGCTATGACCTATAATGATACTATCCCAGAGATAGTGTTGAGTGTACCTTTAGCTGACTTTGATTATCAATACTTGAATATTACACCAACACCAGCGATGATCTCAGATCTTGAAATGAGTCATTTTGGTGTTGACCTACATGTCCTTGAGAGTGATACGGATTCATGGCTGAAATTAGATGAATGGTTACAAGTTTTAAATGACTCTTCAATTTCTTATACCATCACCCTTACTGCTAATAGGTCGTCATTCATCAAAAATACTTCAATATCTATTGGAACCACTGATGTAATTGAACAGGTATTTAGTTCCCATAGGAATGCAATCACAAATCTAACAGAGCGCCTTACGGCTGTCCTAAACTATCCTGTAGCGGTTCTTTTTGATTTCACTCTCTCATATGAAGAGTGGCAGACACTGATGATGTATACTAGAAATCTTGATCTGATTGGTTTTACTAGTCTTATGAGAAACTCTATCTATTCTAATAGTATTGCAACAATTGACCAAGAATCATTACTCTTAGCTCAAGAAGCATCCGATTTAGGAATTGAATTTGGAATCATAATCGAATCCTTTGTACTAGATGATTTGCAGGATGAAGATAATATAGCTATGAGGCTTGCTGGTGTTACGTTGAATTCACTAAACCTCTGGGATATAATACAAGTGTCTTGTTCGCGAACTCGATTTTCACAAGAGATGCGTGGTGATGTCGAAGCATATTTAGTGGAGTCATACTCAAAATCTATTGGCATCAAAGGATCAAAGTGGACAATGCGATTAGGTGAGATTGGAAATAGGACAAGTATTTCTTACAGTATTGAACCTGTCTATGAAAGCTTTGAGACCCTCAATAATGATGTCAAATTAGCAGTTGGAAATGGTGTAAGCACTTTAACTATAGATTCACTTCCCTCTCTTCTTTTTTCATTTGGAGAGAATGCAATAGTGGATTTCTACGATTCTCTATTAGAAAGTCGTGTTGGTATCTCAAACTACACTTTCAGAATCTATGCTTTTAGAGCTGTATTTCTTGCCATAGATTCTTTTGATATTCTGTTCTTGTGATAATACTCCTTGTTCGATTCTGTTCATTTAATTGGTGACTTCACATATACTTCAAAGACTCCAGTCCATATCTCACTACGTGGTTCTGCTTTTACCAATAGGTCTCCTCCAAAATTAACACCTACTGGTTTTATCATACCTTTTTTCCATACATCCGCAAAAATGAGCGAGTGAATACTATTTTGGAAGTCTTCAGTAATTCTAGAAATCATGCTATCCACATAGGCTTCGTCTATACCTTGTGGTGATAAATCAGCGGTTGTTCTAAATAACCTCCCCTCACTTACAGCACCTTCTGTTTTATCAAAAGCATAACCAATTCCTCCAACAAGATGAAACTCTCCCTGAGGGACTCGTGGTTCATCGTGAATGACTATGAGGTCTCCATTTGCTAATAGAATATACTCAGGATCTGCTACATAGAATGGGATCGATGCCGCTTCAACTGAAATCTCATCCATCTTCAATTTTTTAATTAGAAACTCATTCAATGTAACGACACATTTATCGAATCGGAATGGCTCGAATTCAGCTAGATGCATTACATTCTTTGCTTTTCTTACTAGTACTTCAATGATTCTTTGTGCAGTCTTCAGAAACTCGATACGTTCCGCCTTACTCTCTAATATTGTTCCCGCTGAAATAACACACCTCAGAAACTCTAGGGTCTTGAAATTTGCTAAAATTGATCTACTTAGGTAGGTGGTGTCGTCAGATTCTAGAAACCCCTCCTCCTTACAAATTGCTGTTGGGATTGGATTTCCAAGATGTATCTGTACACATCGAGACGATCGATTAGGCTTGAAGAATATACCCACATCATAGTTCCTTCTAGGTATATCATTCAATTGTCTAACAAATGGCCCTTCCGGGATAATTTCTCTCGCCTGTGCTTTAGCATAAATTTGAGTATACTTTGCAAACTGATCAGTTCTTGACATCCTAATGCAATCTCCCTTGTCTAGAACAATACAGAATCATTAGGATTTATCTCTTAGGGTGAAATGGTTCGATATATTTTTCAAAAGCCATAACTTATTTAGCGGATTTTGAAGATGCCAGCTCTTAGTTGAATTGGATTATATTGAAACTCAGGACTAATTCGGAAGGATACTATAATGCAACGATCTCATTTGGGGATAATCTTCATAATTACTGGCTCGCTTATCTTCATAGTGTCACTTGTCATGTTACTTAATCTATCTGATTTGTATTTACCTTCATTATTCATAATGTTTATTTCTGTTGTTGAAATTGCAGTTGGTTTTGCTTACGCCAGAGGGGTCGATAAATCTCTAGATATTCCTAGCGAAAATTGTTATTACTGCGAGGGTACTGGTATCATTGACAAAGAAACCTGTCCAAGATGCGGTGGAACCGGACTCGCTCGGAATGACGATTAGAAGAATAATTATAGGCGGCAATTAAATGCGAGAATGTATCATTATCGCACATCGAGGAGCCTCTGGACTTGCGCCTGAGAATACACTCATGTCATTTAATTTGGCAATTGAACTCAAAGCAGATATGATCGAATTAGATGTTCACGAAACATATGATGGTCATCTTGTCTGTATTCATGATTATGAGGTTGATCGAACAACCAATGGAACTGGCATTGTTGCTGAGATGACATTGAATGAGATCCTAGGACTAGATGCAGACCAAAATCAGCACATCCCATTATTGAGTGAAGTACTTGATCTTGCATATAATAGAATTCGAGTGAATATTGAGTTAAAGACGACGAACATAGAGAATAAAGTTGTAGAACTTCTTAAGGAAAAACAAATGATTGACAAGGTCATGGTTTCATCTTTTTTGCATGGGTCATTGCAAACAATAAATACCATAGATCCAGCTGTTGAAACCGCAGTATTAGTTAACGTACCTATGAATGGTTTAATTGAGTACATATCTGAATTAAAAGCTAAAGCATTAAATCCAATATTTTCTATGGTCACTCCAGATTTGGTAAAACAGCTGCATGATCATGACATTCGTGTATATCCTTGGACAATTAATGACCCTCTTACAATGAAAAATCTCTTTGATATGAATGTAAACGGAATAATAACAGATTACCCTGATATTGCCGTTGAAACATTAAGAAAAACAAGTATCAAGTAAGTTGTGCAATACGTTTCGTGAATTCTTCAATCAGAGGATAAGCGTCATTCCTACTTGGATGACAAGGAATTACATGCTCAGCCCCTTCAATCAGATGAAGCTGTTTATCAATTGAAGAAATTTTATTGAAAGCAAATTGTCCGTTTTTTGGATTGATCGTCTTATCATTAGTACCTTGAATAATGAGTGTTGGTATTGTTATTCTAGGCAATCTTTGACGAACTGCTTGCTGTAATTTGAAGAGTTCATGATATGCAGAAATGGGCTCTTTAGAATATTTGGTCCGTTTGATGTCGTACTTCTCTTGTGATTTTATTATGTCAATCTTCCTATCCTTTACAATATATTTCAGAAATGGTACCAATTTTGGAAGAACGCCATCAATCTTCAATGCTGGAGCAATTAGAACTAAACCATCAATTCCTTCATTCTCTGATGCAAGTAGTGCTGATAGTGCTCCACCCATCGATATACCAGCTACAAAAATGAATTCTACTGACCATGCTTTTATGTATTCTAGTGCATCGACTATTGATTTGTACCAATCCTGCCAAGATGTATGTCTAAGCTCTTCTGGTGTGGTGTTGTGTCCACTGATTTGAACTGCAAAAGATGAGATATTTCTCTCCGAGAGAAAATCTCCTAATGTTGCCATCTCATCAGGAGCTGCACAAAATCCATGAACTAAAAGAAAAGCTACATTGGCCCCAGAAATTTGGATTTCGACACCCGAAGGTTTTGAGGCCAATGTTGAACATCTCGCTTTTTTTAAACTCGGAGTATCAAATGATTTCCGAAGATTCTGAGGACTTGGGAATTCGACTGAACTTGAAACCCTTTTTCATCATACCAAGTCTAAATCCTGCAAAGGACCAATTGATGATTGACAAGATCTCCGAACCGACTATAAACGACACTAGTAAAGAAATAACTAGAGCAATTTCATCGGGACTTGGTAATCCACTGAAATAGAACAGAACGATAATTGCTATGACAGCTCCAAATATTAGTTGTCCAAGAGTTGATAATTTGATTAAAGTTCCTTCAAATTCATGACCTTCTTCAATGACATCATTTGATAGATTCAGATTTAGACCAATAAGAAGTACCATACTTATAGAATATAATGCAAGTAGTATTGCAGCTCCTGTATTGGCTTCGTGAACAATGGTGTTATTTCCTGCAACAATTGGAATCATGAAGGAGAAGAGAACTGTTGCTCCCATTATGATTCCACCAGTAGTATAACCTCTTCCGTATGAAAATCCAGTCAATGCTGCATTTCTTAACATCAATATTAAGAATGGTAAGATGATTATCAGAGATGATTGAACAGCTAATGGGATTCCAGGTATCAATGATAAATTGAACCACCGATTTGTTGGCCAAATTGCCAAAGGTCCACTGCCCAAACCGCCAAGCATGATAACTACTATCATTGCTGATGATAGTAAACTCACAATTACTGCTAAAGCACCTTGAGAGAACCCAGTTAAGCCACGAATATAGCTCTCAATCATGATGAGAAACTGAGTGATAATAACTGCTATCCATGCAACAAGAACAAGAGTTGCTATAGAGAAAGGATGAATCATCGTAAACACTCCTGCTAAAATTAGTGGCAATCCTGTAATGATATCGGTTTTCGCTGTATACATGGCACCAACTAGGACTAAAGGTCCAGCAACACCAATAACTAGCAGATATCCCCAAACAGCTACACCCTCAATATATGTTCCAGCTTGGCTTGCTGCAAACAAACCAATAAAGATCAAAAATAGGGCAAGGATTTTTGCGCCTCCCTTGACTATATCCTCTCCAATTGCTGCTGCTTTGAGTTCTTTCGCTCCTAATCGAGGTGCGAGAAGAATCCAAAATAATATTGATGCGAGGAATGCATAAACTAACAAAGGATTGGTGAGGTAAGCAGTAGGTTGTCCGCCTTCTGCACCAGCAATTAATGTACTCCACGGTTGCCAAATTAATGTGCCATCAGTATAAGAATCCAAAGGTCCAATAAAGACTGCAATTGCGCCTATGATAAATGTGAGAAAACCACCGAGTCCGAAAGCAAATTTCGCTTTATCTGGGCTTCTAGCAAACGCTCTAATGGTCGAATAGGGTGACCACCAGTAGATTAAGGTCAGGAACTGGCCTAATGCTAACATCATATACGCAAGATAAACCAGAATTGGTCCAAACACTTGACCAATGGCAAGAAGAGGAATAAACATACCATTAAGCATTCCTGCAAAGAACCCTATCCATGTAACGCTTGTATCGATATAATAAATTGTAGTCATTTGCCATGCTACAACAAATAGCATTCCAAGGAAGTATAATAATCGTATGTAGGTATGAATATCAGCAAGATATGTAATCTCACCAAATCCAACTATTGCATATCCTGCAACTACCAGAGAGAGTACGAAAGCTACTAAAAACGAAAGTCCAATCATCGAGCCAACTCTTCCCCTTAGATCCCTTGACCCATAGCTCTGTAGAAACAGTCCCATTCCCAATAATGCCATGAAGGCTGCTATTGCGACATTGTAATATACACTATTACCAAACAGCCACGTGAAAGGTACTACACTCGTAACTTCCCAAGAAATTGAAGTCATAGGGATAAGAGGTACCCCCATTATAAGGCCTAGAACAGCTGCGATGAGTCCAATGATGCTACCAAGACCGGCAAGCTCGCCTATTCTTTCAATAGGTTTTCCTTCTGAATCCTTGCCGCTAAACGCTGATGATACGAGTCGAATGTTACTCATTTCCAATTTCCTCACTTAGTGATGGACACCATTAATAGGATGTACATCAGAAATCGAATGCACGGTATTTATATGAGTATCGGACAAGGCGCATTGAGTTGTAAAAGTATATTAGTACTGACATTCCCGTACAAAATTTAACAAGACTTTGAGGGAATACCATGACGGATAATCTGGAAGTATATCTAAAAGGTAGAAAATTGATAATGAATAACTTTGTCAGAAATGTCTTCAATGATGTGATGTTGGCTCTGTTGAACAATCTTCACGATGTAGAGGTCGAGAAAATCTCTAAAATTCAGATAGATTAATCCAATACAATATCAGCAATATGGTGAAAATCATGGACAACATGTTTGGATGGAATGGTAAAATACTATGGGTTAATCTTACAAATAAGACTACTGAAACAGAAGAAATCTCTCTCGAAATCTACCAGCATTTCATTGGTGGAAAAGGCCTTGGAGCATATCTACTGTTTCGAGAGTTGAAAGCTGAAGATGAACCTTTGGGACCACGAAATACTCTATTCTTCTTGTCAGGACCACTACAGGGCCTGTCTGCGCCAAACGTTGGTAGGTGGACATTAGTCACAAAATCACCATTGACAGGGTTCTTTTTAGATTCGCATTCTGGTGGATCATTAGGTAGAGAAATTAAGAATGCAGGATATGATGCAATCGCCATTAAAGGAATTTCTAAAAATCCTATAGTTTTGGTGGTTGAGAATGACAATATCCAGTTCCAAAATGCTGATCATTTATGGGGAAAAGGAACACAAGAAACAACAAAGATATTGTATGAATCGGTTCCTAAAGGTTCTGCTGTCTATGTGATCGGACCTGCTGGGGAGAATCTTGTGCTAACTTCAACAGGATGTTGCGAACTTGCACATCAGACTGGCCGAGGTGGTGCGGGAGCAGTCCTAGGTTCCAAGAATCTCAAGGGTATTGCTGTTCGTGGAACTAATAGAATCAAAGCCAAAGATAGCAATATACTCCGTGAGATAAATCAATGGGCTGCAAAGACATGGAAAGAAAAGACAAATGATGACTTCAAATTTTATGGTACTGGGTCTCTTGTTGAGATTGCTAATGAACGCGGTCAATTTCCGACTAAAAATTGGCGTCATAGTTAT
Organism: Candidatus Thorarchaeota archaeon; assembly: GCA_004524595.1. Next base: position 21,233 of record SDOA01000014.1, read on the forward strand.
TTTGAAGGTTACCAAAAATTGATGCCGGAGAAGTATCGTCATCTCGCCCTTGGTGCTCATCAATCATGTCCACATTGTATCATGAGATGCACACATGCCTATCGGACTACTGACCCTAGCAATCCTAGTATTGATGTTGAATCAACTGTGGAGTATGAAACCTTAGGCCTTTGCGGTGGTAATCTGGGAATTGATGATTTTGATGCCGTTCTACGTCTAAATTACCTTGCTGATGATTTAGGACTTGATACTATCAGTGTTGGTTCAGCAATTGGTTTCACAATGGATGCATATGAGAATAATATACTCTCAGTTGATGAAATTGGTTTTCCCATCAATTTTGGCGATGCTGAGGCTGCTTTGAAACTGATGCGTATGATTGCATTCAAAGAGGGAATTGGTGGTATCTTAGCCAAAGGAGTGAAGAAAGCTGCGGAAGAGATTGGGAGGAATAGTATAGATTTAGCTGTTCATGTAAAAGGTCTCGATGTAGCGGCTTGGGACCCAAGAGGGAAGAAAGGATTGGGACTCTCCTATGCAACTGCTGAAGTTGGTGCAAGTCATTTACGTGGATGGCCTCAGACAAATGAAAAACCTAACTCATCAGCTTTGGATGTTGTTGAGTCAATGGTCTGGGAAAGAGATACTAAACACCTCACAGATTCCATGGTAATCTGTCATTTTACATGGCATTTCCCACTAAGTCGAGAACAAAAAATAGACCTAGTAAATGGTGCCACAGGAATGAACTATGACTCTGAAAAAATCTCTCAATTTGGTCAACGAATAGAAACATTGACACGGCTCTTCAATATACGAGAAGGAGCATCGAGAAAAGATGATGTTTTACCACCAAAATTATGGACTCCAGAAACAATTGGTCCATCGACTGGAATGAAAGCTTTCATTGATATGAATGATTTTCAGAAATCACTAGAGAAATACTATAGTCTTCGTGGTTGGGATTCTGAAGGAGTCCCAAGAAGAGAAACACTAGAGAAACTAGGTCTAACAAAGTATTTTGAATTCTAACTCAAAAAATTCTTGATTTGAATTTCTTTCTAAGATAAATCTCTTTTCTCTCAAAAACGAAACCGGAATCAGTGTATAAATCAATCACATCTTTTCTAGACTCGTTTAGAAGAGTGTCTAGAGCACTAAGATTCTTTTCTTCTGCAATCTCAATGATCTTCTCAATCATCATTTTTCCCAAATCTGTTTGCTCGAGTTCATCTTCGATTTCAAAATGTTGAATAAAACCAACTTTTCCAATTTTGGGATCATTCCCAATATCGAGCTTCAGTGCCGCTAAAACAATTCCCTCTGATACTGCGACTATGAACATTGTTTCTTTTGTAGCACCAATAGGCGTGCAAGCAGCCTGTGCAGTTAATTGTTGAAAGTTATGACCTTCTCTTGCGTAAAATTGGTCTAAGGCTGTTCGTTCTTGTGCAGTGGCTAACCTCACCTCAATATCCAATATACTTCATCTCCTAATTCGAGAAACATTCAAAATGCATTAGAAGTGTTTTGGTAAGTTCATTATTAAAAAGAGTTAATTTCACTCAAAACAATATGTATCTGATGACAATAGAATCTCAATCAAAATCTGACTCGTTATTCGAGATATTATTATTTATTTGCCTAATCATACTTGTTCTTGCAGTCATTGTCATTCATGCACCGAACATATTGAGTTAATACTCACCGCATGTATCTCAATATATCTTGAATGTTCTTTGTGAATTCACTCTCAGGATATCTGAGAGTCACAACAAATCGACTTCCAACTTCAATCAATAATGGAAGCAAAGGAATGATGGTTGCCACCTTTGCTTTGAATTTCGTTTCGACTTCGGATATTATTGCTTTGTCTTCATAGATACTAGGTTTCTTATTGATGATAATTCGTATCTCAGGTACCTGCAGCTTTCTTGCAACACTCAAAGTAGCAGCTGTACCTAATAGATCCTGCTCATCAATCCTTGCGACGACAAAAAGAAAATGTGCCGTTGCCATCGATAGTAGTGTTTCTCTATCTAATCCCGGGTGAGTATCAATTATCAAATAATCAAGATCTTTGCCTTTGATAACGTCAGTAAAACCTTTCTTGAGGTCTCCAACCTCGTAGCCCTCACGTAGGATTCTGGTAATGTCTGTCGCTGACATAGAGCTTGGTATAAGGAATAATTTTCCCCTCTTGATCTTCAAGCGGTCAGTTAGGTCAAGACATGCATCGGTGATATCACACGAACCTCTAAGATAATCATTTAGAGTGTATTTCATCTTCTCTCTACCCATACCAAATATTACATGAATACCTGGTGAAGCCATATCTGTGTCCATGACAGCCACTCTTTTGCCTTCAAGAGCAGCCATAGCGGCCAGATTCGCAGCGATATTTGATTTACCTGTTCCTCCACGGAAACTATGGATTGATACTATTTTACCTGACATGACTTAACACACGCTCACTTTTCCATATGACATTGTTACCTAGTCCATTAAGAACTTCTAATATTCTCGATGCAGGACTCCCTGATCTCTCAGATATCTCTCTGATGGATAGTGTACCGTTGCAATACTTCCAGATTGAATCAACAATGTCATAATCCCTTTTCTTAATTCCTATGACCTCGAGGTATGCAGCGAATCTCTCATCACGATCCTCAAGCACAGGATATAACCGTGAAATCCGTACTAATCCTTTTGCAATTAGGTTAGCTAGTATTTGATCTGATTGTTCTCTTGGTAGACCAGTTGACTCATGTAGATCTGCCACTGTGTTTCTTTTTCCAAGAATATTGACCATTCTGAGGGCGCCTGACCTCTGAGTTTCATTTGATGATGATGAAGCATACATAATCTGAGTTTCTTTGCGAATATCTTCGATCGATGCTATTATTTCGACACCATCATAATCATAGAATGTAATTGGTCCTTCTTCTTTGTCTGGTTCAAACTTTCTTGCGTCGTCAAAACTAATGTGTTGGGCAAGAGCAAGAAATGGTCTAATCAACTCGAGATACGTGTTCTCTGATAACCCCAAATTCACCACAAAAGCAGCAATACTATGTGAATCTACTCTCGTTAATAGAAAGCCTGTTGATTTATCCAGACATGAATGTTCAGTAATCTCCATGTCTGCTTTATGCGTTTGTAACAGGTCAAGAACTGCCTCAAGTTCGTACGATCTAAGATTAGATGTAGCAACATGACCATCATAGGTGATTAAACTTCCTCGTAAGATATCTCGATTGATTTCGACTTCTGCTAAACTTGTTTTCAAACGGTTTAGTTCAGCCGATGGTAAGAGAATCGTTTTGTACCTTCGGGCCAAACCAGGAATTCCGTCAAATTTATGAAGTGTGATTTCAACGATGTCAGTAAATGGTCTGAATCTTCTTGAGTCTGGCAATTCTTTTCTTAAATCGGAATAATATGTACTAACAAAGTGCTCTGCTAATTCTTGCAAAATTACTCTATGAATCTCTCCACTATCATTATCTGATACTAATGCAATAAAATACAGATCTCCTTTCTTCTCCCATACAAGTTTGTTTTTAGCAAAAGACATCACAGTGATATTGTCCTGATTTACTTCTTGCGCGAATGAACCAACTGCTGATAAGAAAGCTGCGGCCAGTTCATCTAGTTTCCTCGTTCCACTTATACTATAATGAAAGAGCAGAATACCAGAGTCACGTAGCACAACTATTTCTTTTACCATTTGGTGGCCTCCTTCTTTGCGGCCAAAATACCATTAACATAAAGCCTCTTAATTCCTTCGAGAGTAGGTTACGGATTCTCCACTAACTCTGTGACCTCAATCAAGCGCCATTCTACTTCATCACCTAATCTCTCAAGGACTTCATAGAGACGTTCTGGGACTACGCCAATTCTCTCACTAATATCCATAATAGACCTTTCACCATTACAAAATGATTTTGCGCGTTCGAGTAATTGGTACTCTCTATTAGGTAATCCTATCAGGTCAAGATATGTATTGAAGCGACTATCATTTGATTTAATCAATGGACATATTTTGGAGACCTTCAAAAACCCTCTAATAGCCAGATATTCGACCACATCAAATATCTCTTCAATTGACATTCCAAGCTCTTTACTCATTTGATATAATGAAGTCTTTCCATTGATAGCTGGAAGTATTTTATTTCCAAATCTTCCAAAGTCTCGATGAAATTCATCAAGGAATCCTCCGGATCTTATCACTATATCCATTTTGTCTTTCATTAGTTCTGGAATAACAAACGCACTAAGGCTTGATATTAGTAATAAAATTCCCTCATAATAAGTGAAAACACCTTTGACTTCATATTCGAAATCCATGAAAACATCAAGAATTGGAATGTCCATCTTTAACTCTGTTTCATATCGTGATATGAATTTTCTACTCAACTCTCTCAAAACTGCTCTCAATACTTTTTCTGATGAACCCGTTTCAACTAGGAAGATGAAGAGCATATCTCCCCCAAACTGCTCGTAGAGTAATTCTGAACCTTCAAATGAAAGGCTTTGAATTGAGCGCTCACCAAACTCTGTGGCAAAGCTTGTTATTGCACTAAGAAATCCTGATAGCAACTCATCCAGTTTTCGATTGTCGCTTCTTGAATAATGAAAGACTGGAGTACCACCGGCTGTTATCACCATGAATTCAAGGACACCTAATTTCCCAGTCAAAGAATGTTTCTCCTTAATGTCGAACAGAATTTGAATTGTCTTTAAATTATCGCATACCAACCAATAATCGTTTAGTCGAGCTTATCTTACTCGATAAGCGAGGCGAAACATCCATATTCTCTTATTTCTCGGTGATGCATAAGTGACTTTGGAGATATCTATATGCTGCACTATCGCGAATTTCCATTCAAAACCGCCTCGATATTTTTACTGTTTTCTTTGCCTTTAGCTTATTCAATGTACATCATCACTGGTATACTCAAAGGGTCACTGTTTTCCCTTACCATCTTGGAACATCAAGGTCTTCTAGGGTACGGTGCACTTTCAGCAGTTATCACTTTGCCACTAATAGGAATTATTGCTGACAAAATCAGACGGTTAGATCCATTGATTATCGTTGTGTCGATAATCCCTTCTCTTATTGGTTTACTTAGTGAAACATCTTTTTTTGAAATTGATGCCCATGTAATGTATTTTGCAACTGCTCTCTCTGCCTTCTCAGGACTTGCAGCACTTCTAATCTTGTGGGTCATGCGAGTTGGCCAAAGCATTGTTGTTCGTTACAGAGGTCGGACAAGTGTCTTATTTCTCTGTTTAACAATTCTTCTCGTTGGAATATACTCGATACTTGATCATACCGCAATTGCAGCATTATTACACCCTCTCATAATCCCCTCCTCAGTCTTGTTTCTCCCATCTTTATTAGGTCTTGTAGGAACAATTATCTCAACTGCTCTAAAGCCATGGAAACAGCCCCGAGTACCATTAGCTGTATCAGGAAACGTGATGAGATATTTTATTCCTACGGTCTTTATAATGGCTGCACACCTTCTTTGGTTTAATGTAACAAAGCTTTCATTACAGGACCACTTCACTTTAAATCCATCTTTTGAATCATTGAGCCAATTTCTTGATATAGGAATTTTTGAACTGATAATACTCTGTTTCGGAATCGCGATTTCTGGTCTAATGGCTGATTATAGAGGGAGGAAAACTGCTTTCAGTTTTGTTCTTCTATTAATGGGTTTACTTACCATATTTGGCTCTGCATTATACAATGCATATTTTCTAGATCCATCATTGACAGTGCTGCTAATTTCACTTTTAGGAGCAGAACGTTTTATTGAAGGCTTTCTTTTGGGTATCTGCTTGCTTTTAATATGGTCAGAACTTGGATCTATTAGAACAAGAGGTCTTAGGGTCTCTTTAATCTGGTTTTTCTTTCTTGGGTATATGACTCTCTTTTGGGCTGTGGATCTAGAATCAACAGTATTCGGATTGCAATTCCATTTTCCAGAGGTTCTTCTAGCAATTGGTGGTCAATTCGCAATTTTGTCCTCATTAATCGCTCTATACCTCATTGGTCCTCTTCCAACGATTCTTGGCCGAGAATTAGAGGTTGAGGAATTAGATTTCAACTTTGATGAGAAACAGGTTAAGAAAACAGTTGATGCATTTGTTGGAACTGATGATTTTGACTCAATTAGGAGTCAAATAGATGTAATTGATGCTGAAAACGAAATAAGCGATTCAGAAATGAGCGAGATACTTGGTGAAGATTTCAAAACCAAACTTCCATTACGAAGCATTCCAGGTGTTGGAGATGCGCTCGAGAAGAAATTAAAAGATGCAGGTTATGAATCCGCGGCGCAGATTGCAGGTGAAACAGCTCAGCGATTATCACAAAAGATTGATGGACTTGGTTTTGCTCGAGCTGAAAAATTGTTGAAGGATGCTCGTTCTCTGGTTAAGAAAAAAATGAAAGGTAAAAAATGAAAGTAAAACAAGTTCATTTTGGTTTATCCATTAATCTCATCTTTGACTTAATCCTTCCATCAGAACCATGTGGAGACCTATGAACTGAATCTTGAGCTTTCTCTATCTCTCTTGCTTCATCTGCCAAATTGGCAGCTACTCTCATCATCTCATGACCCGATGCCGCGAGTGGAATATAATCCTCTGCATTCTTTGACCTAAAGCATGCTTTTGAAGTAACTCCAGCAACCGATTCAGTAATTTTCAGACTTGCAAGCGCTTTTGCTTTCGCGTATGGATTCTGAAAGTTCGCATATTCTACTGCATCCTCTGCATCAAGAATAACCTTTGGCAAATTTGGTTGATTGCCTTTTTTGATATCTGATATTACCTTGCCAACTTCATTCTGAATTGCTCTAATCACACCACCAATTGCAAGGACCTTCAAAGCATCTGAATTGAATAGTACCATCTCAGTCGGATCTAAGAACTCAGCTCGTGCTCCTATCATTGGATCAGAATATACAATGATGAAACCTTCCCTTTTTGATACTTGAATTAATTCTTTGCCATTTTCATCTTTCATGTACCAAGCTTTCCTAGCTGGCGCATCAGATATTGAGAGAAAATAGTTGTCAGTTTCTTGTAATATTCCTCTGGCTGTCGATGGACCCTTAAGACTTGCATTTGGACTTACTAAGAGAGTAAGGTTTGGTGTATACTCTATAACATACTCCATAAGAGTTCTACAGGTGTCAACATCCATTTTTGCTCCGCTACCAAAAGTTCTAATCTCGAGGTCTTTGCATTCTGCTCTTTCATCAAAGATAAGGTCAAGTAACGGAGAAGAAGCAATACATCCTATTTTGACTACTGCGAGTTTGAATGACATGTTGTGTCACCGTTGTAGATCTCTTTTGAAGGTAATCCAACAGTCTTCAGGATTGCATTTAACAATTCTCTATTACATGATAATTAGTCCCTTCGAAGACTTCCTGTGAAATGAATTCTTGTGTCGAGATAATGCAAATCTACCAAGACTACGTTTGAATTCTTCATTTTTTATTCTGATACATATCTGAAATAATAAGCAAGGCCTGTACCTGCTAAGAGGTCAGCTCCTTTGAGTTGTTTCCCGCATGTAGCACATTTGAAGATAATCTTTGGATCATTAGAAGCTGTTCCACATTTATTACAAAGAGGTTCCACGTCAATGACAGAAAGTTCGTTAACTTTTACTGGTTGTCTGCAATTCAAACAGGTCACCTCTGCCAGATCGTCTACAATCACTGCATGAAATTGATTACTACATTTTGGACAAAAGACTGTGTAAACTTTATGTAAATCATCCGACTGACAGTTAGGACACAATAAATCTATTGTTAAATCAGAATCTCCGCATTGACGACACTCAACCTTTCTTCCAAATGTTCTTGATTCTAGGACCTCTTCATCTTCAAGGTCTTTGAGTAGTCTAATGACTTCATCATTATCGTTACCAAGATAATCATATGCCTGAGGATACCTAAGTGTCGCTTTCATAACATGTTTTGGTTTAAGAGATTCAATTCGTTTAGACATCATGTCTCCTACAAGTTTTTTGACGCCAGGATTTAGCAGTAATTCTTCTCCACTAGTTTCATTGATGAGGTCATGTAAAACATAGTATGCCTTCTCTAATTCTTTATCCCATTGATCACTATCAAAATTGATGTGAGGAATCAAACGGAGAAGATTTCGTTCAACAGCTGCACTATTCTCATTTTCATTTACGAGAACCCCTATACAATTAGGAGGTCTCATGTAGGATATCACAAGACCATTTTGTATCTTCGAATATCCCACTTCTGTTTCTTGATTGACTCCGTGGCCCATAAACACTGTAACAGCTTCTTCACTTGATAGAACTGGCATTTCAGGAAATGCTCGGCCAACCATTGGACCGAGTCTATCATCCCACCATATAGAGAAGATTGCCTTTGGCACGATATTATCCCCTTCGTCAAAGATGTCCCGTTAGAGAAAGGCTGGTCTTGCATGTAGCTTTTACTCTTATCAGCATATTCTTGATGAATACAATCTCTTCTTATCGTACAGATGGTTAAGCACCGAAGAGTATAAAACCGCACTCTGAAGTTCGACCGTTCAACTCATGACATATTGTATGCACAGGATGTTGTCTATATGTTCTCATCTAATCGTAGTCGTTTCCTACTAGCTCTATTGTTGACATGGTTCGTATTATCGCCCTATGTCATGACAGTAAGTAATTTTGAGTTTTCAATCGCACCGACAAATACTATGGAGATTTCCGCTCCTACAATATCTGGCCCAACATTCTATCAGTTTGAGAACGGAAGTCGTGGGGATACTCTTGAATATGATGCTTATGATTCTAATCCAAAGAATTATTCTGTGACTGCAGATGGCAGGAATTATCGTTCTGGCCTCTGGGATGGAACAGCAATAACTGTATCCCTTGATTTTTTGTACACCCTAAATATGATCGAAACATTACCTCATGATTTCGAGTTTATCGTCAAAGTATTTAATCAAGCTGGAGAATCTGCAACAGCTACGACTACTGTTAGAGTTATTCAAGATGAAACTGCACCAATAATTCAACAACCAGCTAATCTCACATACGAGTATGGTAGCTTTGGTCATGAGATTCGCTGGAACATCACCGAATCAAATCCTGAATTCTACAATATCACCCGTTACTCAAATGAGACAAGTGCAAATTTCACCATAATAGAGTCTGGAGATTGGTACGGAGATGATATCATCATCAATGTCGATGGACTGAACGAAAGTAGATGGTATCTATATACACTCTTTGTTCGAGATATTTTTGGTTTGAATGCAAGTAGCTCTGTCAATGTCACTATCTTTCCTGACCTCACTAATCCTGCCATATCCTCTCCCGATGATATATCCTTTGAATTTGGAGCTCTAGGAAATAGAGTTACATGGCATGTATACGACAGTAATCCTAAGAATTATACGATCACAGGCATAATTCATTATAACGATACATTATATGGAAATTATACTGCTTTCCATTCATTTGCAAATGTCACAAAAACCGATTGGACATTGACAAACCCTGATGGCGATAATGTATCAATCATTCTTGATTGGTTCTATCTAGGCAATTACACTTTCATATTACAAGCTTTTGATATCTATGGACGCAATTCTACAGATTCTGTGTTTGTTAACATATATCCAGATATACGCGCTCCAGTCATCGATCCCGATGAAGACCTCTCTTATGAAGAAGGTTATACTGGATTTAGTATAACCTGGGGCGTAGAGGAGAATAATCCCCTCTGGTATAATCTGACAATAAATGGAGATCTCTTCATAAATGGAACTTGGCGAGGGGAGAATATCACCATTGATGTTGATAATTTAGCCGTTGGTAGTTATGAGTATAACATGACATTTAGTGACTTCTTTGGTTCTTTATCTTATGCGATTATCATTGTGACAGTCACACCGGATGCGCATCTGCCCATTATCGCTGAGATTCGGGTGTTTCAAACATATCATACTCCAACAAAGAACAATCTCTCTGTGCAAGCTTATGCGTGGGACCTGAATAATATAACACGCATTAATGTACAATGGAGTACTGTGAATCCAAACGCAACAGACTTCAATTCAGCTAGTAAGACAATGGAGAAGTCTGCTCTCGAAGATTTCTATGAAGCTTCTATTGGAGAATTCTCTCATGGAGTTGTTGTTTGGTTCAGAGTGATAGCTATCGATAACTCTTCTGTCCAGAATGAAGCAGTAACAGATTGGATAAGTATCACCATTATCGATATGAGCTATAAAGGATTTATAGCCCCCCTGTATGCCATTGTGGTAATTCTAGGCGGTCTCTCACTCCTAGTATTCATTGTCATTTATTTCAGAACCAAAGTCAAGTAGACTGCAAGCCTCAGGAGGTGATTCACACTCCTGAGGATCGAATCTTTTTTATAAACAACTAAAACTCGTCAGTGAATTAGGTTTAGTTTATAGTACTTGTTCTTTTTGAATCGTGATGAGTTAACTATGTTCTGAATTTCTTTTTCTTCTAGTGGTATTGCTTCTACAATTTTTTTCTGAATTGCACGCATAAGAATTTCTTCTGCCCTTTCAGTCCTTATTATAGTTGTAGTCCATCCAGCTTCGGATCCAATATTACCGCAGGAAATGTCAGCATCAAATCCTGTCAGATCTTGACAATAAGCGCAAGAACTTGCTGCTGCAGAATCAAGCTCTGCAATAGGCCACTTTCTCTCTTCGTTCTCCAATGTTATAGTCATCTCGCCACCAGCAATTGCAAATCGTTTAACATCCTCTAATTTAATATCTGAATTCAGAAGCAAAGTGCGTAGTTTTGCATAATCGAACGACTCCATGCAGAAGAGACATATTTTGAATACATCTGCTTCTAGAAATAATTTCAATAATCCTGCAGGATGAGTTTCCATTCTATGAATTGCCTCTATGTTGCAGGCTGTACCAACTACAGCTAGAGATGACAAACCCTTTTTGAGTCCCTCAATCATTTTTCCTATTACTTGAGCATGGGAATATATTGTCCCTCCATAAGTTGTGAGACCTTCCTTCTCGGTTATTATCTTAGCCTCAGGTAGCCAGGGCTTCTCTTTTGAATGGGTGACAACAACAGCTCCTTGAATAATATTTGATTGGAGCATGTACTCAAGAATTGCTGTAACTGCTCCACCATCTTGCTTTGCTGCGTTACTAAGAGACCTTACCTTCCAAATACTTCTGAATTCACCAATTAGTTGTTTATCAAACACATGAGTCCGCGGACACATAGCATAACATATTCCACAAGAGATACAATCACCAGTTAATTGTGGAACGTATTTGTCATCAACTCGGTTTCCACTAATGGCATCTACTGGACAACCTTCTACGCATGAGCCACACTCAACACAAGCTCCTGTCTGGATAACTTCTCTATCCAGTTTTTTGAACGCATACCTCTTTGTCTTTTCTTTAAGGACTCTTTGGACTTCATCGATTTTTAGTTTGTATTTATCTGACATTAACGAGACTCCTTACTTGTGCTAACATCTATAATTTATTCCTATATTTAGCAATACTGGAACTACTAAGGTATATCTCTATATTTAAGAAGGGTTTCTATTGGTTCACCTATTCAAGGATTGATAATTATGAAGTTATCAGAACAACAAATTAATGAACTTCTAATAGCTAGTGAGAAACAAGTTTGTATGACTGATGCGTGCTGTGTGCAACTTGTGGCTATTGCAGATCTTCCGAGTCGATTTGGTGAGTTCCAAATTTGTGGGTTCATTAGTCCTTGCGATGGAAAAGAGCATACTGCAATCATTAAAGGAAATGTCATGGGGAAGAATGGTGTAGTTACAAGGGTTCACTCAGAATGTTTAACGGGAGATGTTATGGGAAGCAAAAGGTGCGATTGCAGAGACCAGCTTCTTGAATCATTGAAAATAATAGAGAAAGAGGGTACTGGTGTCTTACTCTATCTTCGGCAAGAAGGTCGCAATATTGGATTAACAGAAAAGATCAAAGCTTACGCTCTGCAAGATCATGGATTGGACACTATTGATGCCAATCTCACTCTTGGTTTTCGACCAGATGAACGAGATTATGGTATTGCAGCAAATATCCTAAGAAATCTGCAAATCCACTCAATTAAACTCTTGACAAACAATCCAGAAAAAATTCAACAATTGACTGCGGCAGGTATTCAAATTGATGAAAGAATACCTCTCATAATAGAAGCAACAGAATATAATCGCGCCTACCTCGAGACCAAGGCTGCTAAATCTGGTCATCTTTTTGGTGAGTTCGCTTCTACACGAGATGTTAAAGAGATAGGAACTATTGCAGGGCAACTATCAAGTAGTAAGGAGTAGTAGCTCTATTCACTACTCCTTCTATGTAGTCCCCACACTTTTCAAGACATTGTTGATGTGTTCCTTGAGAGCATCTTCTGAATTGTCTGCTTTCACAAATACCGGGACATTATCAAGTCCTGTTGCAATATAACTCGATAGTAACCATGAACCCGGTGGGAACTCTAGTGTTTTATCCAAAATACTAAGGTCAATCTGAAATGAACTACTTACTACTGTTCGATCGTAGGGTCTGGGTAGAGTTCCAACAAAGAAGGTGTGAAGTTGTTGCATTATATTAGTGTTAAGATACGCAATCCTCTGAGTAGCTATTGCTCCGCCTAGACCATATTTTCTTCCCTGTCTTAATAGTTTCTCAACAGCATAGCTGCAGCGCTCAGTCAAGCCACTTGCCTTGTTTGGGATAAATTCCTGTGCCTCATCAAAGACAAAGAGTATTTGAGGTTTGATTTCAAATCGCCGTTTTCTATACTTCAAAGCAGCTCCTGTTAGGTTTATGACTAAATCTCTCAACGTGTCAGGATCTGCCATAGAAATACAAATCACTCTCTCTTTACCAGAGAGCATTTTCAGAATGTCACTTACAGTCACACCACTATTTGTTGCCTTCTTTGCTCTTGCGAGTTCTCTCTTCAGATTAGACCTTGTGACTGCCCAGGAATACACACCTGAGCTTGAATGGACATTAAAATTCTCAACTGCACTCTTCGCTTTTGCTGCAAAAGCATCAATAAAAACTTCATCAAGAATATCACTCATATTCTTGGATTTGTCTTCCATCCAATCATTCACGAAATCCATAGTCTCTTCGATTGCCTGAATATAGTGCGGTTTGTCAAGCCCCTGTCCTGTACGCAAATTTTGTATCTCTTCTATTAAGCTTCCAAATGTAGGTATCTGTGTGAGAGGCTGATTATAGTGTGTAACCTTCCCATCATTGTATAATTTCTTTAAGACTTCATTTGCTCGGTGATCATCTTCAAAATCCCGAGGCTTAACAATTGAACGTGCAAACTCCTCCGGTGACTCTGCTTCTTCTTCAAGGATTATCTTTCCAGGTATCTTTGGATTTGATAATATGTCACTTATTAAGAATGGATACTCGCAACTAATATCAAATATGACGATTTTTGTATCATCAGTGTGGTAGAGGATTCTTCTAAAAAGATTGGAGAGTAGATTACTCTTACCTCCTCCGGTGAAAGAAAAGACTCCAAAGTGATACCGTACAAGTTTGTAGAGATCCACATAGATTGGAACTTGTTCATCAGATTCAAGAAACATGCGTAAAGTTCCTAATCGAGGATCTTTATGAGGATCCTCGGAGGTTGTTTTCGACTTAAATCCAATAGCATCTTTTACCTTCGCATTGTAAATCTGGTTCACAGTTTCCATATTAATTACATAGACTTCTTCTCCAATAAGAGGATAAGAAAAACCCTTTCTGAATTCTGTCTCTCCTTGTGCGTTGAAGACGAGGTCATAATTGATTGGTATTGCAGTCATATGAACCATCATTGTAGCTTGGTCATCGGTAGACCAATCAGTCACAGATTGTTCAATTATTTCCATTTGCATTGGATAGTAATGGCTATCACTCACTCCGCCAAGTCCATAATGGAGGGGCCATACCTTGCTTATTACCATGACAGTAAATCTCTCAATGCCTTCCTTCTGCGATTTCTTTGATTGCCCTTTGAAGTTCCTCACAGCTAGAAGCATTCCTTCTTCAAGTTGCGCCATGAGCTCCTTGTTGTAACGAATTTTGATTCTGCAATCGTATCTAGCAGCAGAACCTGCCCATTCCGACGTATAATTGGCTGCAATCGGAACGACTCTAGCTAGCCTTCCGATAAAAGCACCATCAAAATCTGTGAAATGTTTCTTATGTACTTCTTCTTGATTGCTCAATACTTGACCTCCTTTCTCTAAAACTGCTCAAATAGAATAAGAACTCGCGTAGATCTGGACGATTCATCAACCAAGTCCCTGTGCTCTCAATCATTCCTTTTACCTGTGTAAAATGATATTTGGCAACTTTGTCTGCGACGTATAGTGGTTTTAAGTGACCAAATAATTCTGGAACACTCATACTTGTCATTGCTTTGAATAATGTGATCACAAATGATTGTATGGGATTGTCTCTTCCCTCATAGAAAATAACCTCTATAGATTCTGGATAATCTGGTCGTTTTTCATAGTCATGCTTCAATGTTACAATGTTCTCTTTTCTTGTATCAAAATCCGGATAAGCAAGTCTATCATATAACAAGACATTGCTTCTCAATTTTGGCTCTGATCCGGCTTGGCAAAGCTGGAAATATGATTTTAAAAATGTCTTTTCAATCGAGATTTGGTTTCTTCGTGCACCTGAAACGAGACCTGGTTCTTTATCAAAATGAGGAACAATAGTCTTGAACGCTGTATCATATTCTATCGTTGCCCAGGGAACTTTTAGTTTCTCTCTCTCATGAAGTGAGATCCATTGGAGGATCATTCTGTCTGTATCTGGTGTATCCTCTCTTTTCTCAATAAATCCCCCTTTGAATCGTCCAACGTAATTAAGAACAGGAAGGACTTGACGTTTCAAATCTCGTGCTGATGTATCCTTCGCTACACCGAGAAGCAAAATCCGATTTTTCCAACAATTATCTACAGCAAGATATAGAGACGCTAAACTTAGAAAAGCTAAGTCATTTGTTGTTAACCAGCGACCATCTATCTTAAACCGATCTTCATATCCCACCTTGGGATCTATTGAGAACATTCGTTCACATACTTCATCAACGATTCTCTTGATCCTTATATGCAAATCTCTATACTGCGGCTTTAGGACAAAATGATCCTTGTCTCTAATGAAGACTCCTTCAGTATCACCCGTTCCTTTCATACCATTCTTAAGTTCTTTATCCAATCTTGCCTCTTGAAATTCATTATGAAGCTTGAGTAATTCAACAAGTTCTTTGCGTGTAAGGCTGTTACCTTCTGCATTCAGAAGTTCGAAAATAATCCTTGACAATAGAAACTCTCCACGTGCTGCAGGGGTACCCATCTTAAGATTTCCAAATAACTTCCTAGCATACACCCACTCAGTCTTCGTAAATGCTCTCCCGTTCACTTTATGACCAATAAGACCACATTCATGGTCTAAATCCACTCGGAAATCCGAGGTCTCAGCGTAGAACGATGCAACCTCAGATGAAAATATCCTATCAAGGAGAAGAATATCGATTGGATTCTCTATTGATGTAAGATGATAGGCAAGATAGAACTCTGCCAATCCCATCATATAATCCGCAAAAGCGGAGTTATCAATGACCCATGAATCTGTATGACTAATCGACTGTTCTATATTACCTTCTTCTGACCTTATTAGAAGTGTCTGATCAATGTGGGGTACTTCACTAATGTAGACTGGAAGAACGCTTGATACTCCCACTCCTCGCTCAAGATATTTTTCATCATACTCTAAAACAGCTTTTCCAGTATCTTCTATCTCTATTGTTCCAAAAGCAGGATATGCTCCTGCGAAAAAGATAAGCAGATCAAATACATCATGCTTCAATACGGTGCCATCGATTCCAGCAAATGTAAGTTTTCTTTTCGCAAAGAAGTCGTCAACAAACTTTGTATCAAATAGCTTGGATTCATACGAAATCAATAATTTCCTGAGGAATTCATCATATGTTCCTCTTAGACTTTCAAATTTGCTTTTATAATCAAGGACCTGTTTTTGGGCTCCACCTAATAATAAGTCACCGGTCTGTTTTAGACGTCTGCCAATGAACGAAGAATCATCCACCATTTGGTCCCCACAGCTCCTTATGATGGACTTAGAGCCTTAGATAAGATAAGCACATCACTCGGTTATTGTGAGTGTTCTACTCACTTTTGTGTCTATATTCTATTCTATGATGCATTGAATCTTCTTTTAGATTTATTTTTCTTTAATGTGCTGTACTGTTTCCCTCTTCAGGTCGATAGAGTGCAAAGCAATAGCCATAATTATGACGAAAAGAAGACACTCAATTCCAACTAAATAATAGAGGGTCTTAAGACTTCCATTGAGTTCCCAGATATAAGCACCAAATGAGTAAGCAAACAATCCTATAATACTAAGAGCATAACGATATGTTCCCAGAGCTCTTCCTTTCTTCTCTATTGTAACGCTTCCTGCTACAATTGTATTTTCGGCACCTATCCATAACGCAACTGGTATCGACCACAAGGCATTAAGTACAATGAGATACAGAAATCCTTCTACAAATGCAAATACTAGTATTATCAAAGCATTGCCAAGGAGTGCAAGAATTTGAGCTGCTTTTACATTCTTGTCCGCCAAAGTACCAGCAGAGTAAAGTATTATCGCACTGGCTATTGAATAGAAACTCCAAGCATATCCATAGAAAGCAGGACTTATGTTCCATTCTCCAACAACTAAGTTACCAAGGTACGGAACTGCGGATCTCATGAAAAAGATAAATCCAGATATACCTAACACAAACTTCCAAAAGTCTTTCCCAAGTCCTCGAACTGTAATGATAGATCCTCTTCTTGCTCTCTTGATAATATCTTTCGAAAGTGATTCTTTGACAAATAGAGCAGTAGCTATCAACGCTATTATTGAACCAATCGCTGCAATAATATGTAAATGACTTGCTGTGTAACCGGAATCCAACATTATGCCCCCTAGAATGGGGCTGATGCCGTCTACAATGAAAGCTGGCAAAAGAACCATTGTGAATGTTCGTGCACTATGAGCTCCACCATCAGCTACTATCTCATCTGCAGGTATTGCTGCTGTGATGACAAGGATTGATGCCCAACCAAATTGATTGAGTGCATACTCTATTGCGATAAATGGCCAAGTTGGATTAAACCACATTCCCAAGAGACCTATTGCTATAGGAATGAAAGAAATCACCATCGTGTTCTTTCGCCCAATGAAATCAGAAATAATACCTGAAGCCATATATCCTAAAATCATAGCAAAGGTACCTATTGAGAACGCCATTCCAATTTGCCACTTGGCAAGTAGTACATCAAGTTCTAAAAATATACTAAACTCCCATGCCCACAAGCTCATTGAGAACTGAGCAATCCCTGTTACTAAGGCTAATCGCCAGAGATTCATATTCAATCCCAAAACTTTTCGAGACCTATTTCCCATCACAATAGGAATGATCTCTGTATCGGGATGAAACATCTCATCAGGCGACAAGGTCTTAGACTCCTGGTTCATTATTCAATTGAAAGTCCTTATGATGATGTCTATTTGAGCCTTATAGCTCGTATCACACAACCTTAAAGTGTACGAGGTTTGAGTCAGAATTGAGAATAATTATAGTGAGGCTCCTTAGTAGTGATTACTTTAGAAGATGCGGATCTCAGACTAAATAGGGCTATTACTTTTGAATGGCTCTATACCAATGGTCTAGGTGGGTATACATCATCTACTATTGTGGGTCTCAACGTTAGAGGGTATCATGGTCTGTTGGTCTCCTCATTAAGCCCTCCCGTTGACCGATGGTTAACATTATCCCGATTAGATGAGGTATTAGTGAACAAAGATGGAGAATGCAATCTTAGTACAGAGCAGACTACTGAGGGTGTAACACACAGAGGCTATCGGTATCTGAAACGGTTTGAGTTAAATCCTCTTCCTCAGATGATATATGCCACTGGTTGCGTTGAACTTGAAAAGACAGTATTCATGGCTTATAGAAGGAATCTCACTGTTGTTAATTACGAATTAAAGAATTCAGAGGAAACTGTCCTTACTGTGACCCCCCTTCAGACATGTAGAGATATTCATGCACGGCCCCCACATTTAGATTTTACACCAGAGTTTGAAGTCATTGATGAGCATTCTTACTTCTCATTCGATGAACGATCGAATAGTCCTTGGATGTATGCTTACACTCCTGATGCTGAATTTATGTCGAGTGAACATCGTGTGACAGATCCACAGGTCTATAGACGTGATAAAGCAATGGGATTGCCTAATGAAGAACAGATGGTCATACCTGGAGTCTTTCACACAGTCTTAGAACCTGGCGAGCACTTTCTCTCGTTCTTATTTGCAGTTGCTCCGTCTCGTAAGGAACTTATGGATGGGCTTGGTCCATTATCAAAAGCACAGAGAAAGGATTTTGCTAAACTTAGGTTTGAAGAATTACGAAGACGAAAAATTCTCAACGATCGAGCTTATGCCATGTCCTCGAGAGAGCGAGATGAAGACATCGAATGGCTCATTCTTGATGCTGATACCTTTATTGTCGATAGGGTTTCTACAAACATGCGATCAATAATTGCAGGTTATCATGAATTGGCTGATATCGGGCTGGATGCAATGATTGCCTTGCCCGGATTAACAATGTCAATCGGTCGATTTCAAGATGCGCGAGCAGTATTGACAAATTATGCTCGTCACTCACGGTATGGTCTTATTCCAAATGATTTTCCAGACCGTGGCATCCAACCAGAATATGATTCTGTAGATGCATCATTATGGTTCATTATGGCAGTCTATCGATATATACAAGCAACTAACGATGTGGAATTCCTGCGAGGAATTATTTGGGATACAATGGAATCTATTGTAACTGCTTATCGAATTGGAACTAAATACAATATTCATGAAGACCATGACGGTATGCTCATTTCAGGAATTGAGGGAGTTGAGGTCTCTTGGATGAATGAGCGCATTGATGATTGGTGTCCAACACCTCGAATTGGCAAATGTGTTGAAACAAACGCACTTTGGTTTAATGTTCTTATGGCCATGGGCGAAATGTGCGGAATAATGGGTAGAGACCCATACGAATTTCAAGCTGTGGCATCATGGATACGAGAAGCATTTGAGCAAATATTCTGGGATCCTGACCTTGGTTATCTCTATGATGTTGTAACAGATGAAGAGAAAGACAAATCAATACGACCCAACCAAATCTTTTCCATTAGTCTGCCTTTTCCGCTGCTTGATCCCTTAAAAGCAAACTCAGTTCTCAAAATAGTCACAAAAGAGCTTCTCACTCCCTTTGGGCTTAGAACATTGTCGCCTACAGATTCTCGGTATGCACGAGCCTATACTGGTGGTCCAAGAAGTAGAGCTGCTGCAGCTCATCAAGGATCTGTGCATCCATGGCTGATTGGACCATATATCACTGCATGGTTGAATGTTAATGGTAACTCTCCTGAAAATAAGATCAAAGCCGAAAAGAAATTCTTCAGACCTGTACTAAGTTCAGTTCGAAGAGGGTGTTTAGGGACTGTTTCTGATATGTTCGATGGTTCAAAACCACATCGGGACCGAGGGATGGTTTCTAGAGCAAGAAGTGTAGCCGAGCTTCTTCGAGTGTATTTTGATGTGTTAGCATGATTAATCATATAGATGATTCATTCATAATAGTACTATATAGTAAAATTACATACTATTAGTTGCAGTTTGTCGGTTTTTCCATCAGAGGTAGTTAGGAAATCACTATGATGATACCAAGAAATCAAGAATCAGCATTATGTATGAGAAGTATTAGACTTATGCAGCACGTTTGGTTCTTGACGAGGTGAAAAATAAATGAGAAAGTTAATGACAGTCATGTTGATTGCATTGCTGTTCATAAGTTTTGCAGGTGCAATAAATCCTGTAGTTGCACAAAATACACCTGATCCAATTCTGCGAGTTGCATGGGAAGTTGCTGAAGAGACCATTCAGGTTGATCATTCAGAACAGCATTCCGATTGGGTTTTCGGCCCACAACCAACAGTTTGGATTGAGTATGCAAATGGAACAGACATTGCTGAAAATAGTTATCGAGTTGAAGTTGACGACGACTTGTTTGTGAATATGATGATACCGAAAGCATTCCTTGGAGTTGACAATGAATTGGATTCTGTACAATTCTGGGGCAAACGGGATACGTTGAGGTCGCCATTTTTTGGACTAGACTACAATGCTACATCAGAACGATGGAGCAGTGTTGCATTCATCTACATACCTGGAATTGATGAACCAAGACCATCCAACTTCATTCAGCTTAATTCTTTGAACTCCTCATTCACTGAGGAAACAGATTATTATGAAGTTGTATTTGCCATCACCTATTCTACATCTATCCTACCGCAGATACTCCGTACAGGAATGCAAGTAATCGATAGAAGCGGACGACCAGTAACACCATCATGGTTAGCTCAAAACATCCGTGGTGAGTTTGGCAGTCCACCAATTGGGTTCGGAATTGGCGTAAGTCCCTTTGAATTCTCCCTTCCGAATTATTACTATGCAGATATTGTTGGCGAATCTGGCGATATCATCCATTATGTCAATGTAAATGATACCTTTACTGTTAGAATGATGTCTTCTGTTCAAATTGGTCGTGCGTTGATTCCATTCACTCAATTGACTCAAGACAGGTCACTTATGATTACAGAAAATTGGACCTATCCAGTTGGACTAGATACATCTACTGCTGTTTTATTCAATGCTGATGTTGAATGGACCGAAACTGAGTTTGACCTCTACCCATGGATGTTTTTGAATGTTAATTCATCAGACATATCTGTTCTCGCAGGATACCTTAGTCTTTCTTGGGAATGGATTGACCTTGGAGGAGGAGTTGGGATGTGGTTCCCACATCTTTCAGTTATTGAGAATTCTACAATACAACTATCTCGATATTACATTGCTGACCCTATCAAAACAGGTGCATTCGATGATCGACATAGAATTCAATGGGCAGGTTACTTTACAAATGAAACAGATCTCGACCCAGGTTTTGGTTACGGAGGTACAATTGAACCTGAGATGGATCTGGTAACTGTTCTTGATATTGACGGAAGACCAATATATGCTCGGCCAGAGATAAAAGAACGTGCGACTCTTAAGCTCTCATTTAGGGATGCCTTCATAGAGGCTTTTGTCTATAATTTAAGTGGAACAATAGCAAATGTAGCCCAACAAGGTGAACCTCTTAATCTCACTCTATTGATTCATAGAGATGTTAACGAATTAAATGGTTCTATAATTTATGAAACTGAACCCGGGGCTTTGTGGAACCTCACTCAGGAGCTAAAGGATGTCAGAATTCAAGTCAAAGGCTCAGTAATGGATGGGAACGAAACCCACTATTGGAGAATAGAGATAACTCATGGAGTGGTTTTTAATTTCGAAACAGGAACATCTCACACATTCTCATTGTATACCGTATATATGTATCTTAGAGGTGGTTCTCTTGTGGGAACTGCCAATTTGCCAACAATACACTGGTCAGTTTCAGATTTTGATTTGGATCTAGGTTCTGATTTATCTGTTCTCAAAGTACTCTTCAGTTTTGACCCTGAGGCCGTTTCTATGGTAATAGAAGAAGCCACAATCAAGGTCGGAATTCTTCAAAATGTTAGATTCTGGGACCCGTATAATAGTACATGGGGTTTTCCATGGTGGCTAAATGGTACAGAATATACCGTTGAAGAGTATAACACTTTGATTGCTTCATGGATAGATCAGTATAATTTAGTTGATATATCTGAAAGCACAATCTGGAGTCCAAGACATCTTCGTCTGGGCAATATTCCCCATTATACACCTCCTACTTGGGTAGTGACTGAAGACGGTGCAATTGATCTCGATGGGAATATTTACACAACAGATGACCAATATTATATCCTCAGAACAGGATATTGGGATCATTGGGGTAATATCACGGTCAACGGTATGTGGGTTGGTGTTGGTTTTGATCCCTCTCCTGGTCAACCAGGTGATGAATTCTGGTCAGAGAACTGGATGGGAGTTGTAAAACAAGAAATATGGTTCACTGCAAATGAGACCTTCTATTGGTATCACATAGATGGAAATCCTGTAAGCTCAAGCGAGATGACTGAAATTCAGAACACACTCTGGGCTGATTTTGATGACAATGTTCCTCTACCTGGGTATGAGTACGTTTCTTGGCTCTCTAAGAACTGGACACTCGATCTTAGTTCTATTCCTGGAATCGAAGAAGGTCATTGGATCTCTACTTGGTTTGCATGGGGTACAACTCAGAATTTTTGGGTCACCATAGCAGAAGATCAAGCAACGCTTGCTCACTTCAAAGCTGAATATGCAGGATTATTGATTTTCAATGATGGTCTTGGGCCCTCTGAAAGTGCACCAGACTTCTCCATTGCAAACGGACAAGTTGTTACTGAAGAAGTGACTCATCTTGTCTTGATCGATGATATTGAGAGTATTGAGCTTCGAAGACCATTTGGAGCAACCAACTCATCTGGTGATGTAATTGTTGACCCTGATACTGAGGTGAGATTTGGAGTGACTGTATACGATGTTGATGTCACTATATATCCCCTTCGCGTTGAACACTCTTCTGCATTAAGAGGAGCTTGGGACTTCAGACAATCCTATCAAGGAGCGATTGGTCTGAATTCGACCAACTTTGACTATTGGATAACTGATGCAACAATCGAAGAGATGGCATTCGACATCACATTCAATGTTGACATGGTGGAGTTTGACCCAGAAGATTCTCAAACATGGAATCATGCGGTATCATTCAAGATTGACCAAGTCATCGGCGATTGGACTCTAACAGATTTTGATAATAGTGTGTTAGCTGGTCGAAGTCTTGCAGTGAACTTTTTCGGGCTATTAGCATCAGGAACGGTCACAAAATATTATGCTGGTGAACGACCTGTAACAGATAGTAATTCCGCAAGTCTCAACGCATCATACTATCGATTTGGCGACGAGAATACGCCTTTCGCTGAAGTATCAATGGGAGAACTACCCTATATTTGGGGTGGAGATAGCTACACAACGACCTACTACTCTGGATCTTCTACAGCTCCTATAGGTGCTTTCAGTATCATGTATGAGTCTGCTTCTGGTAATTCAGTGACTAACTGGAATGTAGATGCTTCAATGCTCTTTATGACTGCAGGTTATGCAAACTGGGGTGGCCATGATATCATATGTGATCCTGTGTTCGTCGCATACACTAGTTCATTGCAGACTGGTTCAACAACCACAACCACTACCACAACCACCACAATAACCGGAAATGGTAACCCCATGATACTCTATCTAATTGTTGGTGGAGTAGTTGCCCTAGTCGTGATTGTCTGTGTGATGTATCGTAGACGATAGTCAAACTAACTAACGGGAGAGATCTGATTTTTGGAATCATATCTCCTCCGTTCTCTTTTTTACTCAAATAGATCATCCGGCAGAATATCTGATATTGTAGAAGGGTTAGTGAGATAACTATTTTCAGGTGGCATAGCCAATGTCCAACCTAACTTTGTATGCTCATATGATGCACAAGAGGCAAATCCACTCATTAACCAATCATGGAGATTTGATGGAGTTCCAGTGACTAATGAATGAAAGAGATTTGCTATAATTGGATGAGTGACGATCGCGACACTATCGCCTTGATGTCTTAGTCCTATTCCATTCATACAATCGCGTATTCGCGAACGTGCTTCTACTATTGACTCTCCATCATCAGGTTTGTAGTCTTCATCTTCCCAGACAAGTGGGAGAGTATCTCTCAATTTGTTTACATCTTTCCATGAGAATCCTAGCTTGAATTCCTCAAGACAATTTTTTTGTTCTACTTTGCAATAGAACTCTTTCTTCAGAATATCTGATGTTTCGATAGCCTCATTTGCGGGTGAACTATAGATTTTACTCACACCTGCAACAAGACGCGAATATGCTAATTCCTGAACTTGATTCTTTCCTCGATCTGAGATCTTTCCAGGATTTTCGATGTCTATCTCGCCAATAGTAATTATGTAAATCATTGTCCTGGGTTCAAGTTTAGTTGCGTGTTCTCTCTCTTGCACATATTCGAACATCTCTCAGACCGCCTAGCAATCATACCACTATTTTGTAATATATTAGATTGTCATACATTTATTGATGCCTACTCCTTCTAAGTACTTCATATGAACCATATCCACCTTTTCTCTCATTTAGTTGAAATGTTCCAAATGATTGGATGAGAAAGGAAAGTTCCCCTTCATTTCCTCTGAATGGTACAGGTATTATAGGTCCGGGGTGGGCTTTGAGCTTGTACTTCTCTCCTTTTTTATCAATGATCTCAAGTTCAGTTGACGTAGGAAAAATGCCGCCTTCTCTATATGAGTGTTCTAATATTCGTATTGACTTAATTGGGATATTCTCCCCATTTTTATAGATAAATCCGCCAGACCCTATTCGACCGTCATCCATTACAACTGCTGCAGGATTGATTGCTAGGTTCTCATCAAACCATATGACAAAATAGAACCAGTTACCAATACCATTCCAGTCTCTTATTCCATGAGTGTGATCTCTCTGCCCAATGCATTTAACGATGGTAAATGTTTCCTCTCCAATCGTTATCTCCCCACTCACTTGCCCTATCTGTTCCCAATGCATGTCCCCCGTTTTCTTACCAATCTCTAGAGATTCTTTTGTCATGTGTGCACTGTATTCGTAGGTTTCATGAATTGCAGAATATTGCAAATGAATTCTTGCGCCAACTAGATCAGAAATTACTTCAGGCGTCTGTTGCACTTTGGCAAAATTCTCAGGATTATCAAATATGAGCATTGGACCTTCAAAGAAATATTCCCATTTACCATCCTCAATACAGGAATATCGAACATTTTCTACTTTGAGAGTATCTGGGTAATTACTCGCATCATCATTAGCATGATAGGCTGCAATTGATCCGTTAGGAAGGAACAGAAAGAAAAACGTCATTCCCTCCTTCTTATTTGGCTTGAAACCAAGCCTACTCATTCCACCAATGGTAGAATTCTTGTCGTTGAAGATGAAATAATAACTTTCATTCCATTCAACTTCACTTGATGGAATCTTGTGTGTCAAAGGTTCCATTTACTCGCTCTCCTTTTCCTGAAGTATAACAACACCTTCGTTACCATCTATAGTTACTTTCTGTCCTGTCTTGAAAACTTGACACGCATTCCTGATATTGGTGACCGCAGGGATTCCAAATTCACGTGATACAACTGCGCCATGCGAAAGAATTCCTCCTGTTTCAGTTATGAGACCACCTATTTTTGAAAAGACGGGTGTCCATCCAGGGTCTGTTCGAGGTACAACAAGTATCTCCCCTGCCTTCACTTGTGGTACATCCTCAACACTGTTGAGTACACGTACTTTTCCAGTCAATATCCCTTGACTTGCAGGAATACCTTTGTAGCCCTCCGCAGATTCTGGAAGTGGATCGTCAAATTCTCGATTTCCTTGGAGAAATTTAGGCGGAGTGGTGTTCTCATATTTTAAGAATTCTTCATGTCTCTCTCTTACTAGAGATTTGATTGTTTTTTTGATAAATGTTGAAGGCTCTCTCAGTAATTTTCTCAGCTCATAACGATAAAGAAAGAAGACCTGTTCTGGTTCATCAAAAAACTCTTCTTTTACTAACCGTTTACCAATTTCAAGGTACGCCTTTCGTTCTCTAGAAATCCAACGATCGAGATTGAATCTTTGATTTTCACGGAAGCCTGTATACGTTCTAGCCATCCCCAATATTGTTGAGAATAGCTTCCATTTCAAAGGTCCAAATCTTTGATTGCGAATAATTTGTCTAACAAACTTCTCTGCACTATTTCGCCTTCTAGATAGAATCATCTCAGCTTCTCTGAGATCTTTCGCACCTTCAGACACTAATGATTTTAACACATCAAAGACCCGCTCCGGCGATTCTTGCCACCTCGGATAATATGGCTCTCTGGTAAATCCACGGTCTCCAAAATCATCTGTGAATTTATTGAAGCTCTCAAGAAACACTTTTGACATCGACGAATTCAATGAATGAAGCTCACCAAGTATTTCATTGGATGGAGTACTCAGAATGAAATTACAGAGATCATCATCTTTTCGAATAAGTGATGCCAAACCCTCAATTCGTTTGTTTGTTTCACTTGTCTTATGTTCAACACCTGATAATAATAACGGGTAAAATACTATAGCAGCTCTCTCTCCCAACCATCTCTTCAGGAGATAATTCGTAATTAAATTCATCCCAAGAGTGTGAACTGGTAATCCATATCGTACCAGTCGAAAATGTTTCATCATTGTCTTATCCAAGTCATCTGCAATTTCCATGAGTTCAATGGCAGAACCATTGTTGTTTAGATTTTTGAACTCATCATCAAATGTCTTACATGCGGGATTGAACTCCTCTTCTGTCCACCGCTCATACACCTCATTTGTTTTAGACATACTACCATCGCCATCAAAGAGCATGACCCTAATTTCAGCCATAATCCGGTTTTTAATAGCAAAAGGGAGTCTTCTCATTGTTTCCTTTCCATATGGTCCTGCTCCTTCTGGAAAATAGTTCATTACATCATCTGACCTTATGAACGGCGGCATTTCATTAATGACCTTCATCTTCAATACATCAAGATTGAAGTAAGCATGCCCCTTGTAGAGCTTTAGAAGTTCTTTGGACATGTCTCTGTATCCCATGATAGCATTTGCTTCATTATTCACAATATAGGTAATCTGATCACCAAGAAGACTGAAGAACAGAGGAGTAACAGGGTCATTCCAGTAATCATCTGAATATCCTCTTGTCCAAAACACATTATCTTTAACTTGGTTTTCTCTTTTCCAATCAACTGTAATATGTCTTGATTGCAAGAGATGAATTTGCTCTTGCTTATCAATTGCCCACTCAATATCTTGCGGTGCTCCAAAATAATCCTCAATAGACTTGCCAATTTCAGCTAACCTAATGATTTCATCATCATTAAGTGATGAGAGCTGACTTCTATTACAATCATTTTTTGATTGCATTACACCTTGACCTTTTAGATTCCCTAAGACAATTATTTCTTTGGTCCCTATTTCTCTGCTTATCAGACAGAAGGGAGCTTCATCATTTATGCGGTATTGCACTATGAACCTATCTGGTACCGTATAACCTGATACAACTGATTCTCCAAGACCGAAATTGGACTCTATCATTATCTCGTTATCTGTATTATATAGAGGACTTTTTGTAAACATCACTCCTGCACTTTTTGCATCCACCATTGACTGAACTATAACTGCAACCCGCACATTTTCGTGATGTATACGATTCTCTTCTCGATACGAAATCGCTCTGGTAGTCCATATTGATCCAAAACAATGCTTGATTTGTTCGAGAACATCTTCCAGACCAACAATATTGAGAGATGAATCATATTGCCCAGCAAACGAAGCATCAGGCAAATCTTCAGCTGTTGCTGATGACCTAACTGCTACCGGGCCTCCACCAATTTGTGTATAAGCAATTTTAATCTCGTTAACTAAGGTCTCTGGCAAAACTGCTTCCTGTATTTTCTTCCTAAGTACTTCAGAAGTCTGCTTTATGCCAAGTGTATCATCATGAGGAATTTCCTTCAAATACATGGATCCAATGTCTTGGATTCCGTTCTCTTTTACAAAGCTCCTATATGCATCAGTTGTGATAACGAATCCTTTAGGGACATTGAAGCCTGCATTTGCTAAGATGGTAAGATTCGATGCCTTACCACCTGTGAATGCCTTTTTTGAAGCCTTAGGATCATTTAGAAAGAGGATATGATTCAGCTCAGTAATTGTTAGGACCTCCATTATATCATGAAGCTTTTCACATCTCGTAACAAACGATGCTAAAGCCATTTCGGCATGACTGATAACTCATTTCGTCAATGTTCTATCTCTTTGAAATATCAATTGTATCATCTGCAACATATTTTAAGCCTCATGTCACTGATTATTTTGAGGCTGCATAGCTTGAGAATTACACCTGAGAAGATGCGGAAGTTAGATGGTAGGACTTGCTTTATTTGTGGCAAATACCTGCTTAACTATTCAGAAAATGACCTAGCATATTTGGAAGTTCATTCTGGGAGTTCTGTCAAGGCGAAACCCAACAAGTACTTTCTCTTTCCTTGTCCTAACTGTAGCAAAATTGCTCATCTAAGATGTTGGTATGATATAGGCGAGAAGAAGGTAAAGAAAGGATGGTTCAGCAAGAGTGAATACCAATTGACCTGCCCGAGTTGCAAGACCATCTTATCTCCAAAACGACCACAACGAGTAGATTGGAAACGAGGTTATCAGATTCCAGGATACCCAGAAGGAGATTTATTAGAACTTCAGGTCCAAGATGTCATTGCATACAAAGCGGGTTCTTTCTTTGGAAAAATTGGTAGAGCAATTGACGGTCTCTTTCAATCAGTAGGTATTGGATCTCTCTCTAATCCTGAACGAGGTGCAATTGCTAAAGCTGCTCACAAAGTAGGGAAAACGATTCAAGATGTAGCTGAACAAGTTTTTCGAATAAAATTAACCCCTGAGCAACGCTCTGGGCTTAAAGAGTTGCGTTGTCAGAATTGCGATGCTCCCTTACCTATACCTGGTGAGTTTGCAGATGCGGTTGTATGTGCTCATTGTGGCACTGCACACCTTCTTTAAGCAATTTGAACTCGCATGAGATTCATTAATATGCACGAGGCTGACAAATATAACAAACTAGCCAGTTGGAGGACTAGATTCCGAATGCCAATTTACCTCGAGTTTAATCAATCAAAGTCTCAATTCTCTGAGACAACACGAGACTCATCAGATGATAGCATACTCCTTGCTATTGATGAAAGTCATAAGAAACTCGTCATGACTGTTCCTGTTGGGATGAGCATGATTGCACGACGTGCTGCAGAACGACAAGCACGTGGTATCACAAAATCTGGATTCTTATGTAATGATGGTGGTCGATATGGCCGAGACCATGACCTTGAGGTCTTAGGAGAAGGTGGTCAACTACCAGATCGTCTTCGTCAAAGTCCTCGTGAAGTGTACTAGTCGATTGCAGCATTCGATGAGCCCCTCCTACGGGCTCCTTTCTCCTTTTTTATTTATTTACAAAATAGATTATAGACAAGAAAATCTTCTTTAACAACAATGTTTATTAGTTCACTATTGTGAACTAAAGGAAGGGATTATCATGATTCAATGTTGCAACATGAAATACAGTGATATTAGAAAGAAAGATGTCGTCGATTCTGACGGAGAGAAGGTCGGAGAAGTCATTGATGCTATATTAGATACATCTAACAATTGTATCGACTTGAAGTACTTCGTTATGGGCGGTGGTCTAATAGAAGAACTTCTGGAATCAATAGGTGTTCGACCTGATATTGATCCTGTGTGTTCAATAGACGATATTGATAGTATCTCTGATAAGGTCTATCTAAAGGTCAATAAATCCACATTGCTCAAAACAGTTGATAAAGGTGTCATAACAGAAAATGACGCCAAATTCTCTGAAGTCGCGAAAATTAAGATTGAAGATTCTGATGGATTCAAGGTGGGGAACATAATTGACCTCTGGTTTGATTCTGAGGGTACAATGTGGTTCCTAATAGGTGGAGGTTTCTTTGAAGAACTCTTGGAAAAGATCCATGCGCAACCCGACTGCGATCTACTTGCTCCTGCTGAAATAATCCAATCAGTGAGTAGAGACAACATTGTCTTTAGCCAAACAAAGTTTCAATTGGAATCTACTTGCGTATCTGAGTATGAACGTGAAAAGGCACGTCTTGCTAAAGAGAAAGATAAAAAGACTCAGATGGCTAAAGTCCGAATAGGTCCTCCAACTCCAGGCATGGTGCGTACTTGATACAACTGGAAATGAAGCTCGCTAGTCAGAGCTTCATTTTCCTGATTCTGCAATATCTTGATTATAGAAAATAAA
>SDOA01000212.1 GCA_004524595.1 Candidatus Thorarchaeota archaeon
CCATTGCCTTCGTGTTATTGTACTCGAATTTCCGTGTCTTACGAATTAAGATATCTGATAGCCTACTTGAGGTCAGATATGGTTGGTTTCCACGTAAAGTCATTCTCGTGGCTGAGATAATCAAAATCGAACACATACAGATACGCCTTTGAGATTATGGCGGGGTAGGGATTCGATGGGGCCGCGACGGAACATGGGCTTGCAACACAAAGCTGGGTGATGCTGTAAAAGTCACACTCACCAATAATCGGCCATTTGCATTCTTGACAGCTCATCCTGAGCAGGTGTGTGAACTGCTACGAAACATAAAAAGAACAGGTGATTAGTAATCTGTAGCCATATACTTGAGAATACAAGTCTGGAATTTGATGGTCATCACAAAGACAGTCCATCCAAATATTCATTTATCTGTTCCAATTGCTGAGAATTCATGAATCTTCTACCTGAGATTAGGAACAGAAGGAGTGTCATAGTATTCCAAGAACGGGATGTGGAGCAAGAGAAGGTCAATCTGCTCATTGAAGCAGCTCGCTGGGCACCATCGTGTTTCAATAAGCAGGACTGGAACTATGTTCTCGTGAGCAAGAAGGATGAGACAAGAGAGTCATTTGAAGGTGCACTCTCCTTTGGGAATGGCTGGGCAAAGTCTGCACCGTATCTTGTGGCAGTCAGTGCTAATCCTGGTCAGGCATGTAAGACGAACAACATTCCATACTATGCATACGATCTCGGCCTCAGTGTCATGAGTCTTGTCATAGAAGCAGAGCATCAAGGACTGCGTGTCCACCAGATGGCTGGTTATAACGAGAAGCGAGTGAAAGAGGCTCTCAGTCTCCCCGACACTCACAGAGTTGTCGTGGTATTTGCAATGGGATATGAGGGCGATGTTGAAAAGATGAAGGACAAGGTCACTGAAAAGATAAAGGATACAGTCACACAGGCAAGAACACGAAAGGAACTCCAAGAGAACTTCTTTTTCGGAAGATTCTCGAAGTGATACGCCAGAGGCTAAATTCAATTCTTATCTTCGAGTGAAATAGCAATTTTAGGTCATATCTCCGAAGGCTGTTGGTTCAAGTAATTGACGATTGATTTGTTAAGTTGCTGTATATGCACTTTATCTGCAGACATATGACCTCCTGTTTTCTGAGTAGTTGTCCTTTAGTTTTGATTATCATGACTCTCTTAATCATCATCAACTTCGAGGTTATTCACTCTCTCAATCTCGTCAAGTATTCCATCCAGTCTCTCTGAACTAATGACTGCTCTGACTGCATCAAGTTGCTCCCTACTTCTGATAATAATGCCAAACCTGCTCATTGGTAGATTATTCTCATCAAGAGGATTGATCTCAAGAGCTAGATAGGCTGCCTCTCTTGGTGAGGGAGGTATCTTTCTGATGAACACTCCTGGTTCCTCAGTAGTCATCCGTTCAAACCTCCTCCCATGTTTGAGCATATCTTTCAGTGATAATTCCAATAATGTCACCATTCCTTACAGTCTATCGATTTGCAATTATATCTAGTTCACTGTGTTTTTGTTTCTATCGAATTCATCCAATATGAGACAACAACATCTTGCAAAAATACTCACACTCCGAATTTCAGTATCTCGCTCTATTGTCATCTAGACCTCATGCTATCTGCAGTACCTAGAACGACGCTCAATCAGCCAGAATTGACCACGAAGAAGTTGTCTTCAGGTATTTCACCAATGAGCATATACAATGTTTTATTAGATAATACATTATAGTTAATTATTATGAGACTGGTAAAGCCAGTTCTAAATATTAAAAGATGGTTATGACAAAAATGGTCAATGCTAAATCGGATTTTCTTAAGGAACCGTCATTGAAACACCCTCACAGAGTGAAAATACTGATGACAGAATTCGTCACTCATGATGTAAAACGCTTCATATTAGAGAAACCTGACAATTTTGAGTTCTCTCCAGGACAGGCAACCACACTCTTGATTCCGAAGCCTGGATGGGAGAAGAAAGATGGGTTGTTCACATTTACATCCTTGAACAAAGACAAGGTACTTGAATTGACTATTAAGAGATATCCTAGTCACCATGGTATCACAGAGCAGTTACATATGATGGAACCTGGTGATGAGGTCATCATCCATGAACCTTTTGGTACCATTCATTATGAAGGAAAGGGAGTTTTCCTTGCAGGTGGAGCAGGAATCACACCATTCGTTGGAATACTCAGAGATCTTTATGAGACCGGCCAGCTGAAGGATAATATGCTTATCTTCTCCAATAAAGAAACCAAAGATGTCATTCTCGAGAAAGAATTCCGCCAGATGCTTGGGGATAATCTCATTCTAACTCTCACCCGTGAAAACAGGGACAGCTATGAACATGGACGCATCGATGAAGCCATGCTCAAGAAACACCTGAAAGACTTGAATCAGAAATTCTATATCTGCGGACCCGATTCTTTTGTAATCGATCTAAAGAAGAAATTGACGGAAATGGGTGTGAGTGAGGAAAACATCATAGCTGAATCACTCATTCTGGCTGATGCATAGGTCTTTCTTGCCTCCACTACTGTAACTGGGTGACTAACGGTACTTCAAAGTACCTCTCTCCTTATTGGAATAGTGTAAGGTTAGCGGATAAACCTAATCTTGTTTTAATACAAAATCGTACAGCCGTACTCGTTTCCCTCCGTTCTTTATTCCAAGATGTTATTATGAATGAAAGAAAAACATCAAAGTGGCTGTTTAACAGCATCAGTAGCTATCTCCCAAGAGCATCTTTCGCTTCTCCAAGCATTCAACTCTAGGTGGTACTGTTCAGTTTTGAAGAATCTTCTTACCTTTCATTATGATTGAGACTGCAACGCCTGTCAACAGCCCGTAAACCAGACCATTCGTTAGAGCTCTTGCAGCGTGTACGAACGGATCTCGGAGGGCGCTCATTCCTGGGAACAAGAGCTCCGTTGCTGGTGGAATCAAATCAGGATAGATGTAGGTCAGACCAGCAGCCAAGGCAAAGGCGGTCACTATGAATCCTGCAATCAGACCAATATTCACATGTGGTTTGTCTCTCACGAATTTCTCCTTCGACATACACATCACATAAATTAACTATTGTTATTTAATATATATGTCTGTGGATTGCGCCGTATCTCGCTCTCGATCAGTGCTCCAAGTAGCACTGTATCTATGGCTTATGTTGTCTTCTTCATGACGCTCTATGCTTGAGTATTCTCACCGATAAACTTTGAGAGGTCACTGTATGCCTGTCTCAAGAATCTTGTATTGTTCTTGAATTTCCCAATCTGTTCCAGAATTTCCATTATCTTTACAATCAGAAATGCAGTACCGCCTCTATCTTTGATCACCTGTTTTTCTGATTGAAGTATTGACAAAATCTCCTGAAATCTCGAAGTGGATGAGTAGATGAAATCATCCGTATTCAAAATAACAGAGAGTATGCTCAACGAGATAGATCTCATGTAATAGATTCTTGGTATTCGATGCTCTCTTGGCAAAGAGTGGATATATCCTCTGCGAAGAGCGTTCTTTAGGAACCGAGAGACCGTACTTCGTGAGAAGCCTGAGATCTCCATCAGGGTCTGTTGATCGACACTTCGTCGTGTATAGAAGATACTCAGCAATCGCTCCTTAATTGGGTCATCCCTGTAGTACCCCAAGATTTCCATTACATTCTCTTCGAACTCCTGTGTATCAAAGGGATAGGTAATCATCTCGTTCAGGGGGATTATCCCAGAGGTATCCTCCTGAAAGAATGAGTGTCTCTTCTTACCACCGATTTGTCTTCTTTGAGCCTCAACGTAATTCC
>SDOA01000101.1 GCA_004524595.1 Candidatus Thorarchaeota archaeon
TCAATCGACCTACAAAGTATAATGCTTTGAACACCTTCGTAATTACAACTCTGCGTGAGTTCTTCAAAAAAGCAGAGAATGATACAGCAGTAAGGACAGTAATCCTTACCGGAACAGGAGAGAAAGCATTTGCAGCAGGTGCAGACATCTCAGAATTTCAAGGTAAGAATTCAAAGACTGTGCGATCATTGGCTGCAAATGGACAAGAGCTATGCAAATACATAGAATCTATGGCTAAACCTGTTATTGCAGCTATCAATGGATTTGCACTTGGTGGTGGGTGCGAGATTGCAATGGCATGTGATATTAGATATGCCTCTGCCAATGCAAAATTTGGTCAACCAGAAATCAACCTTGGAATCATACCGGGTTTCGGAGGAACTGTACGTTTACCGAGATTGATAGGTCTTGGATTGGCAAAGGAACTTGTCTATTCCGGAGACCAGATTACTGCTGAAGACGCACTTAGGATTGGTCTTGTGAACAAAGTCTTTTCATCAGTCGGAGAACTTATGGATGGAGCGATGGCTATGGCAAGGAAGTTGACAACCAAACCAGGTGTTGCAGTCGCATTAGCAAAACAGTCATTAAATAATGCATGGGAGATGCCATTAAAGAAGAATCTTGATTTTGAAGTAGATGTCTTCTGTAGAACTTTCGATACTGAGGATATGGTCGAAGGTGTTGATGCATTTTTAACCAAACGTGATGCGAAATTCAAGCATAAGTAAATTAATCAGCGGAGTTTTTTGCTCCGCTACCTTTTTTGTATTACGAGTCTATCATCCTCTCTAGATATTACTCCATTCTTTTCTAATAACTCGATGTGTTTTTCAATCATGAAGATCTCAAATGCATAGTAAACATCCATGGGGATTCGTGGATAGATTGTTGGCATTTTTGCTAGTTCCTCGATTGAATCAATACCATTTGAGATATTTCTCATGATTCTACTCTCTCTCTCGTCAAAGACTCCTCTGAATTTTCTTAACCTATCATCAAGTCCTTCAGTTATTGGATTGATGAGATGACTGCTTATACCCATCTTTGGCTGTATCTCAATCACTTTTTCAACAGAAGTCTTGAAATCCTCAATATCACTCACTCTATTTCCATACCACGGACCAAATCTTGTAAGATCAATATCTACGAGGAATAAGGTATCTAAGTCATTGATCCCAAAGCAGGTATGGTCAATAGTATGTCCTGGAAGATGTAATGGAATCAGGATATTATCTCCGCAATCTATCTCTCTGTCAGTTCTAAAGGTTCCAGTCACATGATAGTCAACATTGACATGTTTGAATCTAGAATCAAGAAGCATTCTCCAATTATCATAATATTTGTTTTCTGCAATCCCGTAATAATCAACAAGACCTTCAAATGTCTTGACACCCTCTATGGCCAAGGGGTGACAAATTAATTCGCAATCAGTGTTTTTTTGAATATGTGCGGCATGTCCTTTGTGATCTATGTGGAAATGGGTTAAAATGATCCTGTCAAGATCTTCAAGTGAACGACCTAAATCTTTGAGAGTGCCTTCGATATTAGCCATACTAGATCCTGCATCGACAAGTGTCTGTATTTCATCATCGATAAACAGTACATTAGCTTCAGGAAATCTAGCTCTATTTTCACCTCTGATAAGATGGACCTGCGGCATGATTTCGATATGAGCTGGATAATCTGACATTGGTTTTTTTTATGAAATATTACAAATAACTCTCTCTGTCACACAATCTATATTGGGGTATGTTCATGGTATAATAAGTGAATTCTGGAAAAGGTGAGAGAATTGAGCCAGCGTCAATTTGCAGTCTTTGATATTGGAACTACTGGGACCAGGTCTGTCATTGTTGATGAAGAAGGTCGTGAATTAAGTAAAGCATATGAGGAATATCCTAGCAAACCTATTGAGTTATTACCTCATGAACAGCTCGCTGACACTTTTTGGCGTACCTCCGCAAATACAATGCAACGAGCAATTGCTGGATGCAAATATGGCTCAGAGTCTATTGTTGGAGTTGTTGTCACAACCACCAGAGATAGTCTGACACCAATAGACAAAGACGGAACATCTCTTGCTCCTACTGTGACCTGGGTGGATAGTAGATCAAGCGCTAAGAGTAAAGAAATGGCTGAAGATATCGGCCCCCGAAAAAGTGTTAACAAGCTGATGTGGTTTATTGAGAATCGGTTTGATCTCTTCCAAAAGGTCCACAAATGGGTATTGCTGGATGCCTTCATTAATAATAAACTGTGCAATGTTCTTGCAAGTTCACCTGCTGATGCTAGATTTGGACCTATTGATCATGAAACACTGAAATGGTCTGATGAATTATGCGAATCAACTGGAATTCCTATTGACAAACTCACTGACATAATAGACTCCGGAACAACAATCGGAGAGATTAGTTCTGAGGCGGCGAAGGCCACATCATTACGAAAAGGAACACCTGTTATCATGGGAAGTGGTGATCAGCAATGTTCTGCTTTGGGGATGGGTGTCATAGAAACAGGAAAGGTGAAGGCTACAACTGGAACTGGCACATTTGTCATCACACATCTTGATGAATTCATGGAGAATCCCTTTGTTATGTTCTGTAATCCCTCAGCAATTCCCGGGAAGTGGATTCTTGAAGGAGTCATACCTGGAACTGGACTGACATACAAATGGTACAGAGACCAATACTGTGAACCAGAAGTTGCACTCGCTGCCAAAACCGAACAGGATGCCTATCAAATCATTGAGACCTCTGCAGCATCAGTTCCAGCTGGTAGTGATGGACTTATCATGTTTCCCTTCATGGCCTATAAACTTGGCATAATCTATCATCTCGGATTTGGGCACACCAAAGCCCATGTGGCAAGATCTATTCTTGAAGCTAATGGCTATGGTATCAAGATGTATCTCGAGATGATGGAAGGGATGTTGGATATTGAGTTTGACGAGCTACGCATAGATGGTGGGGGTTCAAACTCTCCTCTATGGAGGCAAATTCAAGCGGATTGTGCTGAAAAGACCGTAGTCCTTCCACGAGTCCGAGACTCGACAGTAATTGGAGCTGCTATATTAGGAACTGTTGGAACTGGAGTATATGGTAGTTATAGAGAAGCAGTCGATAACATGTTTCATATTGAGGAACGTCGTGAACCGATACCAGAAAATGTTCAAGTCTATAGGAAGCAGTATCAAATCTTCAATAAATTACTTAATTCTGAGATGGGAAATATCTTAGAGGCTACAAGCTAAGTTGAATGACACATCCTTAACCGTTTGGCTAAAAATGTGCAATTACAAAACTGGACTCATCTACTCCTCTCTCTCTTCGCTATCCTCCCATATGCGGCCAAAAAACACGAGAGCCACAACAAGTTCCGAGCCTATCGCATTCTTAGCTAAGAATTCAATGGATTCACTGACTGTTTCTTCATATTCCCATGCTTGTCTAGCTAGGTCTATTAGACCCTCAAATCGGTCATCTGGAATATCGAGAGCTTGCGTTAGTTTTTCAACATCATGACCAATGACTCGTAGAGTACCAAGTTCATATTCTGGCATTCGATTATACCTCACTGCCGACTGCTGAACTGCTCCTTTTAATTTATCTACGTCATAATCTAACTATAGACACTAAATGAACAACAATCGAAACCCTTGTATTGTGCATAGATTCTTCAACCATAGCGATAAGAACTCCAACTTACAACAAATATCTAAATCATATACTGAGGATTTCAATCATGACTGAATCCAAATTCGATGTCGTTATTATTGGTGGAGGAAGCACAGGAACTGCAGTTGCTAGAGATTGTGCTATACGCGGTCTTAGTACACTGCTCTTGGAGCGTGATGACATTGCTTCAGCTACTGTTGGTACATGTGCCGGTATGATATCTTCAGGACTCAAATACCGAGATGAGCCTGAAATTATGGCTATGTGTTCTAAGGAGGTTGTCATCTTTAACCGAATTGCGCGTCATATCATAATGAAGAATTCAATAGTTGCTCCTCTATTAGATTTGAGTGATGCTGCTAGTGATAGTTCGTATATGGATTCATACTCTGAACATGTTGATGAGCGAGATGTTCCTGCAATGATGTTTCTAACTCCTGATGCAACTCTTGAGATAGAACCAATGATTCACCCTGATATCATCGCGAGTGTGTATTATGAGGAATATTTCATTGATCCATTCCGTTTGTGTTACCTTCAAGCATTAGATGCAATTCGACATGGGGCTGCTGTTCGTACCTATTGTGAAGTGATTGGTTTTGAAAAGAACACTGAAGGTGAGATTGAGAGTGTTACCTTCTATAATAGAATCTCTGGAGCTACTGAAAAAGTTGGAGCAAAAATTGTGATAAATGCCTCTGGCCCCTGGGCTCATAGGATTGCCAAGATCTCAGATGATAATCTCGAATTGCGATTGAACAAAGGTGCTCATGTGATATTTGACAGAAGGATAGTGAACATAGGGATAACAGTCAAGGCTGTTGATGGTAGATGGATCTATCTCTTTCCCCATGAAAATACTACACTTCTAGGAACTACAGCTCTTGATACATGGGAAGACCCTGATACTCTTGTTGCATCTTATGATGAAATAGAATATCTCTTACAGAGTATTGAAACAGTCATTCCTTCAATTCGTGATGCACGAATAATCCGAACTATGAGTGGTGTTCGTCCTCTAGTTCCTGAATACAAGAAACCAGAAGGCAAGGTTACACGCGGATACCAGATTGTCGACCATGGTACAAAAGGTGGAACAAAGGGTCTCATCAGTTTCACGGGAGGAAAATTGGTAATGTGCAGACATATGGCTGAGGCCGTCACTGATCTTGTCTGCCAGAAGCTTGGAAAAGATATATCCTGCAAAACCCATGAGTCACCGCTTCCCGGGAATGAGGATGATATCGATATTATTCTCCTCTCCAAAGAATACAACATCTCTCTCCATGCATTAGAAAGGATGCGTGCAAGACGTGGAACTGAGATGATAAAGGTCTTAGAACTTACAAAAGATCATCCTGAATGGAAGACCACTATTTGCACTTGTGAACCCATTATTGAGGCTGAACTCAGATACGCTATTCGAGAAGAATTTCCCCAAACATTGAACGATTTGCGTCGGCGATTACGGCTTGGTACTGGACCATGTCAAGGAACGTTCTGTACTTACAAAGCTGCTGCTATACTTTCTGAAGAATTAGATCTTAGTGGTGACGACTTTCTAGTTGACATCTTCGATTTTCGTTCTGAGCGTTGGAAAGGTATTCGACCATCTATGAGAGGAGAACAGCTTGCTCAAGAAGAGTTGGCGCAAGGTATCTATGCGTGTGTTGGAAATTTAGATCAATCGGATGTAGATTATGATCCGAAACCATGGGAGGAGGGTTTCTAATTGGATATACAATCAGATCTGGTCGTTATTGGTGGAGGTTTATCTGGTCTTGTTGCAGGTACTGTAGCAGCGCAAGCTGGCTTGGAGACACTCCTACTTAGAAAAGGACAGAGCGCTACTGCATATTCATCAGGTGCAATTGATGTTATAGGCTATCTACCTGAAGCTGTAGAGCCTTTCTCTTCTCCTCCTGAAGGGCTAGCTGCGATAGCTGGGCTATATCCGCTTCATCCATACAGCATTGTTGGATATGATGAAAGCGTCACTTCAGAAAATGTGACAGATACTATTCTGGAGAAGACTCGTCTGGCAATTGATTGGCTGAAGACGCATCTTGAACCTTCTATCTCACCTCTAGTTGGCGATTTCAATGTAAATACCTATCCAATTACTGTCTTTGGAACAAAAAAACCAACTTGTCTGATTCAGAAGACAATGGATCATCAAGACCTAGAGCTTCGTGATGATAGTGTGTTATTATTTGTTGGATTCTCAGGATATCCTGACTTCAATCCTGCAGCAGCAGCCAAAACTTATCTTGAGGATAGACTTGCTCTAGAGGGGCCACCTCGAAAGGTAGGACACTGTTTCATAAATATTGCACCTTTTGGCAAATCATACAACCTCTCTTCAATAGAGATTGCCAAGCATCTCGATCATGAAGGATCGATTGACAGACTTGCTGCACTTCTGAAAGAACAAGTAGATCAGGTAGGCGCAACCCATGTTGCATTTCCACCAATTTTGGGAATCCGTAAGGCTGTGCAAAATATTGCACGACTGCAGGAATATACAGGGGCTACTATCTTCGAGCTACTGGGAATACCTCCATCAATCCCTGGGCAGCGGCTACAACGATCAATGGAAGAGACCTTCACCACTGCTGGAGGAAAACTTCTCATTGGATTTGAAGCAACATCTTGCATAAAAAAAGAAAACCAAATACAAGTTATTGTTGCCAAGACTCAACGTCGTCAAGTGAAAATTGAAGCAAAGGCATTCATTCTTTCAACAGGGAAGTTCATTGGAGGAGGCATTACTGGTGACGAAACGGGTTTTCGTGAGAATATATTCAATTTGATGACTGTAACACGTGACTATCATACAGCTAGAGACCTTATTCCCTCGAGATTCACCAACCGTCTAGCAATCAGTCCATCAGGTCAACCTGTTCAGTACTGTGGTCTGAGTGTTGACCCTCGATTCAGGCCAATTAATGAGGATGGCATTGAATGGGCAGAAAATCTCTTTGCGGCTGGTGCAATCTTAGCTGGCTATAATTACTCCGTTGAAAAAAGTGGATTGGGTGTGGCCATCACTACTGGTTATTATGCTGCTCAGAATGCTATTGCTCTTGTCAAGGAGGCTGTTTAGATGAACGAAGATGAAGCTTTTGAATACGTTAAGAGCACTCTAAAGAAAGAGATGATAACTCCAAACCAATTGGAAGATCTTGAGATTGTCAAATCAATAGGTTCCTGCATAAACTGTGGCCTTTGCATAAATCATTGTCCAGTAGTAGCCTCTGTTGGACTTGACAGATTTAGTGGTCCCAGAAGTATCGCTGTTGAGCTCTCTCGTTCACCCCCCGAGTATTGGTCAACTGCTGACAAAATCTATCTCTGCACAGGATGTGGAACATGTCGTGAAGTATGTCCAAAGAATGTCAATATTCCTGAGATTGTCAATATTGTTCGAGCTCGGATTTTTGAACATCGTCCAGATTTAGTTCCCAAAGGTCTTATGCTCGTTAAAGAAATCATTAGTGAACACAGTCTTGCATTTGAACCTTGGGAGGATAAGGAAGAAAAAATCGAAAGCCGTGATATGCGTCTAGAACATCTAGGTCTCTCTTATGTTCCTGATAGAGTCAAAGACAAAGCAGCGGTATTGTTCTACCCCGGTTGCCAAGCTGAAGAAAGAGCACAAGAAGTACGTGAGGCAGCAAAAATCATTCTCGACTATTTTGATGTAGATTTTACATTACTTGATGATTTTTCATGTTGCAGTCTTCCTTCACATCTGATGGGTGATTTTAAGACTGCTAAAAATCTCGCTAATAAGTTAAAGAAAAAAATCAAAAAAATGGGGGTAACGAAAATTGTCACCACATGTGCTGGATGCACTTCAAATCTTGCAGATATAAGTGAGAGGGATAAATGGGGCATTCCTGCATTTCACATGTTGGAGTTTTTGGCTGATGAAATTGGATTTGAGCGCCTTGCAACAGCTTTCAAAGATACTACTCCTAAAGAACAAGTTCATGTATCAGTGCACGACCCCTGCCATCTGATTAGGCACACCTCTCGTCAAATCATGGACCATGCAATGTCTATACTTGCTCTAATGCCAGGAGTACGCGTCACACCGACTATCGCACATGATTCATGTTGTGGCGGAGGTGGGATGGTCTCTTATCATTCTGGAGATGTTGCTGATGCTGTTGTAGCTGAGAATCTAATTGCCCTCAACTACACTGGAGCGGAACGACTTGTTACACCGTGTCCTCTTTGTACGGCACAGATTGAGAAAAATCTGTTCAAGAGTGGAAGTCCCATTGAAGTAGATGATTTGACTGTATTCATTGCGCAAAGACTCTCAAAGAGGGAGTGATTGAAATCTTGATAGACCCTAAAAAACTGAAACAAATTGCTAATCGTATTGTTGAAGTTGTAGGTAGTGAGAATATTACACAATACGAAACCGACATGGTCTTGAATGCTCATGATGCATGGCCTCTTAGTGAAGCTAAGATTCGAGCTGGAGAAATGCTGCCTCTTGCTGACCTTGTTGTATTCCCTGTAAGTACCCAAGAGGTTTCAAAAATTTTGCAAATCGCAAATGAGTTTGAGATACCTGTGATTCCAGTAGGAGGTGGTGCAGGCACTTGTGGTGG
Source organism: Candidatus Thorarchaeota archaeon (assembly GCA_004524595.1). The sequence goes on from SDOA01000101.1 coordinate 8,306, forward strand.
AACATTACCAGTTTATGGTGGCATGCAACTAGACCTAAAGAGAATGTCTAAGATATATGATATTGATCATCAATCAATGACAGTACGAGTACAAGCAGGAGTCGTCGGGATAGACCTTGAGGAAGAAGTGAATAGACATGGATACACATTAGGACATACTCCAACATCCCTTCGAGCCTCCAATGTAGGTGGTTTTATCGCCACACGATCAGGTGGTTCAATGTCTTCTCTTTATGGCAAGATAGAAGACCTCACACTTGGACTTGAATTTGTTTTACCAGACGGTAGTATTATCGATTGTAAGTCAGTTCCACGACATTCTGTAGGTCCAGACCTGCGTCAATTATTCATTGGGTCTGAAGGTACTTTAGGAGTTATCACTGAGGCTACACTCCGTTTATTCTTAATTCCTGAAGAGCGACGGTTCAGAAGTTTTTCCTTCAAAGACGTTCATAGTGGTTTAGAGGCAATTCGGAATATATTCAGGGTAGAGATCAAACCTTCAATAGTCAGGCTTTATGACCCTGAAGATGCAGCTATGAGCTTTTCAATGCATTTTGAATTTGAAGAAGGTCATTGTGTATTACTTCTCGGTTTTGATGGCACTCCTGCTCGAATCGATTTGGAAGAGAAGTGTGCAGTTCAGATTTGCGTAGAACATGATGGGACTGATCTTGGCGCAGGCCCCTCAAAACGCTGGTTTGAACACCGTTACGATATGTATTATCCCACACGATTAACAACATCTGGTTATGCTATTGGTGATACCATTGATATTGTTGCTACCTATGATAAACTAGAGAATGTCTACTGTGCTATGAAAGAAGCTATGGAAGCAAACGATGTCATAGTTATGTCTCACTTTTCCCACATGTATCAGAATGGTGGGAGCATTTACATGATATTTTTCAGTTCACAACCAGACGCTGAGACAGCTTGGTCTACTTACAAGAAAGTTTGGGATGATGGAGTAGCTGCATGTCTTCGTGAGGGGGGAACCATGAGTCACCAACATGGAGTAGGTCTCTCAAGAAGTACTTATACCGAGGATGAATTGGGTTCTTCCTTTCAAGTACTACAAGCCATCAAAAATGTACTTGACCCAAAGAGCATAATGAATCCCGGTAAACTTGGATTGGGCGTGAGGAAATGACTTTCAACGAAACAATTACCGAACAGATTCGAATGTGTGCAGCATGTCCTAAGATGTGTCGACATGTATGCCCCACATTCTTTGCTTGGAGATCCGACTCACCAACTCCTCACGGTCGAGCACTTTTACTTCATCAAGAGATACTTGGAATACGTGATTTAGATGACCGTGGCATAGAGGTTCTTTTTCAATGTCTTGAATGCAGCCATTGCCTCACATTCTGTAAACCTGAAATTGACATTGCATCGATTGTAGAGGAACGAAGGAAAAGTCTAGTCGCTGAAGGGAGAAGGCCAAAGGGATTAGACGAAATGGCAAATGCCATTCGTGAATTCCATAACCCTTATTCAGAATCTCATGAATCACGCAATAATTGGTTGAAGACTAACGAACCAAAAGGTACAACCCTCATTTACTTCACAGGTTGCACATCTGTATATCGTGAGAAGGAGATTGCATCTGATACAATTGAACTGTTAGAATCTTTAGGATTTGGGGTCAAGGTCTCTGCTGACGAATGGTGTTGCGGTTCTCCTTTACTTCGCACTGGTGATATAGAACTTGGAGCTGAGCTTGCAAGACACAATGTCACAATGTTGAATGAAATGATAGCAGATGAAATTGTTGTGACTTGCCCTGGATGTTATCGCGTATTATCAAATGATTATCCCGCTCTTGGTTTTCAATTAAACAAGCCTGTGAAACACATTAGTCAAGTTCTTGTTGAACAATTAGACGATTTACAAAGAAATCAGATAGATGCATCTATTACTTACCATGACCCTTGTCATCTTGGGAGGCACTGTAACATCTATGATGAACCTCGTAGTATCATTAACAAGGTCTCTAAGTTACCTATAATAGAGATGGAACGCCATCGAGAGAATGCCATGTGTTGCGGAAATGGAGCTGGGCTTCGGACACTCTTTTCTGATAAAGCCAAGAAAATCGGTGCTGAACGAATTCAGCAGGCAGCACTTACTGGGGCAAATATCCTGGTTACCGCCTGCCCTTTCTGCAAGAATATGTTAGCTTCACAATCGAATGATACTATACTAGTGGTAGATCTGCCTGAATTTATCATGATGACAAAGAGAAGCCGCAAAACCAATATAGATTAAGGAAAACCATCTAGTAGCCGGGAACATCATGAAGTCTGAAGAACTCCTTCGACTCAAAGTCAGACTCCTCACCGAAGGCGCTACACTTCCTGAGAATGAATGGAGTGGACGTAAAGGCGGTGCTGGCCCTGTTGGCGGTCGTTACTTCATTTTACCAAACGGGCGTAGCTGTGGTATTCCTATTAGGTCTAAGGAACAGGCTATCCAATTCAACTCCGCACCATTAGAGATGACACGAGATCCCTCTGTATGGATCTATGATCACTCAATTCAGCTACGAATAGTGCCGAGACCTCGGTTTTATGATCTGAAGACTGATGATGGTATCCCCTATCACCAGATCGCATTACTTCATGGAGATAGAACTCTAGCAACAACTGTCTACCAGTATTGCAGATATTGGGAGAATGGAACTCAATGCAAATTCTGTACAATCCCTTTTTCATATCAGTCAGGAGACACGATATTAAAAAAAAGTTCTGAACAGATTACCGAGGTGGTTCAGGCTGCTCAAAAGGAAGGAGTCATAGATAATGTGTTATTGACCACTGGAAGCCCTGATTCTGAAGATATCGGTACTAGTCATATAATTGATATAATTCGGGTAATAAGAAAGGACAGTTCTATTCCAATTGGAGTCCAATTTGAGCCTCCGGTGGAAGTAACCGATCTTCAAGCTGTGTTTGATGCAGGTGCAAGTGCTGTTGGAATGCATATTGAAACTACTGATGAATCTATTCGAGAAGAGATATGTCCAGGTAAATATCACTACGGCTCATTGGCTCTATATAGAACCAACTGGCAAAATGCAATCAAGATTTTTCCAAAAGGTAACGTAAGTACATTCATACTTCACGGACTAGGTGAGGATTTGCAAGAGTCATTGTTCAAGATCAGAGAACTTGCTGAACTCGGTGTTATGCCCGTTGTTGCACCTTTCCGGCCGGCATCTGGAAGTCAACTTTCCAACTATCTACCAAGCTATGTGGGAAAACTTGACGAATCAGTTGAATTCTATAAGCAAGTTGGAAAGATTCTTTATGAAAATGGGTTGAATCCTGAAAAGACCTTTGCTGGTTGTCATAAGTGTGGAGGATGTACTCCTATTCAGGAAGCATATGATTGGTTCGAAGCGATTAACGCCTCACCTTAGAAGTTATAGCCCTGAATGTAGGATATTTTTTGAAGAATATGTCTGATTTACCAGCTGAAGAAATCCGTGTAATCGAATTCACTGAAGATGATGCTGAGGAAATATCAGAGCTATTCAAGCAGGTTTGGCCTCTCGCTTCAGAATATCCTCAACATTGGCGTAAAAAGCGTATGTACTCTCCTGAGCAAGTCATTGCAGATATACATTCAGGTTATCATTATTTTGGAAGCCGCCTTCAAGGACGAATTGTAGGTCTGTATAAAGCAATCATCACCGAGGATGGTCTCTATGGTGAGCATCAAACAGTTAGACCTGAATGTCGAGCTACAGGTCTTGCTTCAGCCATGTATATTCAATTTACTGAGTATGCTAGAGCTCATGGATGCAAACGAACATATTGTAACATCCTAGTAGGTCAAGGAATCGGAGAGAAGCTCATGAAAAAATATGGTTATCGTCCTTGGGGGGAACCGTATGAACAAGATGAGGGAATGCTGGTTCAAAAATATGAAAGAATCTTAGATGAGTGATATCAGACCACTCCGAAAGACCTTTAGACTAGGCATAACGCAGGATTAGTGCTGAACAACTCTGAGGATTCACTATGGACGTCTTCCCAATTCTTGTTGATGGTACTGAAGTTGACACTGGAAAATATACAATCTTCCCTGACATGGAGAAAGTGATTCAGGATCCTGGTCTAGCAATAGCACTTCAGATGCAATCTGCATCTTCATTTTCACGGTTTATCTTTTCAAAGATACCTGGTTTGATCCCAAATGACTCCCCAGATATGCGCTTTGTACGTGACTATCGAAAACATCATGGAATTCCACAATATACAAAGGATGAGATAGACGAAGTTGTCTTTGCAAAGGTCTGTATCTCTCGTGAGGAAGATATCGAAAGAGCCATTTCCGCAGGAGTACGCGACCACAACAAGCTCTACAATCCTTTCAAACTGCCTGATATGGGTGTTACACTTGATGAACGAGCAGATGCCCTCCATCAGGCGAGTATTGAATATAAGAAAGCTTGGGGGTCAGTTAGCGAAATTTCTGTCAAGGAAGGAATGCCTATTAAAACTTTGAAATGGGCGTGGGACCTTGGAGCTTGGAGTGACTACCGAAAATCTGTTGACGAATGGGGAAAATTTCTAGATTTAGTTGAGGAACCCGGATTAGATGGAGGGAAATCTTTCAGATTCCGTGAACCATATGGTGTAGCTGCTCTCTTTACACCTTATAATGCTCCTATTGCACTTGGAATCTTCAGCATCACCTCTTCGATTCTTGCTGGGAACTCCACATTACTCAAACCTCCTGGCAAGGTTCCTTTGAGTACAATTCATTTATCAAATATCTTTCTGAAGAGTTTCATTAAAAGCGGTTTACCACCCTCAATTCTCCAAGTACTGACTGGCGGTGGTAAACGGATGATGCAACGATTTATGGATGATTCTCGAGTCAATGCTCTTGTTTGGTATGGCGACAGTGATGTGGGCTTGAGGTTATGGTCTGAAGCTGCTGGTAAAGCAATACAGATGGCTCCGGAACTTGCAGGTAGCGATCCTTGTCTTGTCTGGGGAAATGATGTTGATCTTCAAAAAGCAGCAGAAACTATTATTCGCGGCAGGTTTCTTGGAAGTGGACAAGCCTGTATGGCAATAAAGCGACTCTTTGTTCAGGAATCACTTCATAATGATTTAGTTTCACTATTAGTTGAGGAAGCAAACAAACTCAAAGCCGGGCTCCCCTCGGATCCTGAGGTAACCCTCTCTCCCGTAGGATTCACTGCATTATATCTTCTCCTTGATCAGGTGGATGATGCTTTAGCAAAAGGGGCTAAGATTGAGAACGGCGGGTATCGAATGAACTATCTTGAAGAGAGAGATCCAGCTGGTATATTCTATAAACCAACGATTGTTACAAATGTCAAACTTGACATGCGTTTAATGACCGAGGAAGTATTCGCACCGGCATTACCTGTATTTCCTGTAAAAAGTGTTGATGAAGCGATAAAGGTAGCAAATCAATCCCGTTTTGGATTGCGGTCAACTGTAATCTCGGATGATATCAAGATACGACAGCAATGGGTCAAGGAGATTGAAACTGCAGGCGTTGGAACCAGCGATGATCATGTCTACTACGATCCTTACATGCCTCATCTTGGTGGGTACAAAGACTCTGGAATAATCGGAGGAAAGTACTTCACAACAATGCTGACTAGGATGAAATATGTTCATGTCGGACCTGATTCGGGTTTTCTATAATTAAATCATGAAAATGAGAATATTGAATAACAGATAACACTTCGAAAAAGCGGAATGAGTACATGAATGTCAACAAGAGATGGTGCGATTACTGCACTTGTTCAATTTGATACATCCTCAACGTCAATGAAAGCAATTCTTCGTGAATTGCAAACTACATCCACTGATTCTCCTGAATTCCTAATAAAAACGCACTTCTTACCTCTCTCAGTAATCAAACGACGAAATACCATAGATTATTTACTAATACGAACTTTGGATCTTAAGAACATACTTGACCTGGATATTCGTGAAAGAAATACTCTACGTCTTTTGCTCTACGAAACTAAATGGTTAGGTCTGAGATTAAATCATGCACTATCTATTTATCCTCAAATAAAACCCAACCATGTTAAAGCAATAAAACACGCAATTGAAACTGATTTAGACTCGGCAGTTGAGAATCTTGCCACTGTCAATAAATTAAGTCTTAAATTCTCTCACCCTACCTTTCTTGTGAAAACACTATTGGATAATCTTCCTTTAGATGAAACCATACAATTGCTAAAAAAAAATAATGAGAATAGAACCTATTACGTGCGCTTAAACAGGCTCCTTTGCACTGATTCTTCCATCCTTGATTCTTTTGAGAATGTAAAACTGATGAAAGAAGATAATTTTGATGGGCTCTTTCGAGTAATTGAGGGAATTGAAACTATCATCGCGTCAAAGTTGTTCCAAGAAGGATATCTATTGATTCAAGACAAAGCAAGTATTCTTGCAGTTGAAGCATTAGACCCTCAATCCAATCAGATAATATGGGATTCTTGTGCAGCTCCCGGAATGAAAACGCAGCTAATTACGGAAAAGCTGAAAGGCACAGGAAAGATAATCGCTACCGATGTATACCGCGACAGAGTAGTGGGAGCTCGTAATCGTTCTTTCAATCTTGGAGCTAGTCAGATTGAATGGGTGCAATCAGATTCCACTAATCCCACTATTCTTGATGCTGACAAAATACTAATCGATGCTCCTTGTACTTCTACAGGCATTCTTCAATCATATCCATCATTCAAATGGCGTTTGAACAAAGACACTCTATTCTCACTGATGACTATTCAACACAAATTATTGGATGGAATAATTAATCGATATGCACAACGACCTGGAACAGAAATTGTATTTTCTACGTGTTCGATTCTTCCACACGAAGGTGAATCTCAAATTGATTCCATTTTGACTAAACATAGAATAGAGCTCCTTGACCCAATACTGCCAAATGCTACGGGATACAAGGGTTTCAAGTGTTCTACTAAAGTGACCAGACTTTTACCGCACAGACATGATACTAGTGGCTTTTTCATTGCTCGTCTAAGAATCATGCACTGATTCGCCTATCAACAGAATCCATTACCCTTCTTGCGAATTCTCTGTCATCCTTAAACGACCATGGAATCTCCAGAAAGAGTTTCTTTGCACTAATCAAGAGACTTTGGTCGCGATCAACGAGCACTTTGAAAATCATTTTTGTCCATTCAAAACATGGATGCTCATTAAATGCTTGTTTATTTTCAACAGATGCTGCAATTTTTGTAAGGTATGCTATTCCTTCTTTTGGTTTTCCTAACATCAAATCTGCAAGAGATCCCATGCATGCTAATATCACAGCATTCTTTATCATTCCAGATTCGATGTAAGATTTTGCTCCATCTTTATATTCCTCAGCCTTCTTTTCATACAGAGCTCTACCGTGACTAATTATCAAGTCCTTTGTTTCAGCTGAACCTGCTTTCTTAAGTGAAACACCTCCAAGAA
>SDOA01000102.1 GCA_004524595.1 Candidatus Thorarchaeota archaeon
ACTCCGCACTCCATATAGACAAACGGTATGCTATCTGGGGAGTAACAATAGCCGCCAGCCCAGCTGTTTACTGGACGTGCTCCTTCAAATGATGGAAGATACTTGGAGAGGACAGGATAGATACTATTCTCATAATATGAAGATTCCGGCACCATTGTAGCATCAGTCTGTGTGTACTCATAAGCACGACCAAATTTGTCACCACAACCAATCCAGAAACCGCGTTCTTGGAGTTGAGGCCTAAAGTAAACTCCTGCGGATGGGAGAATTGTAAAGGGGATGCAGTTCATCTCATTAAATCCTTTAGTATCTAAGATTTGAACCATTTTGGCATTATCTTCAGCATGAATGACAAATAGCTGCCTTTTCTTTATCTTCGTCATGCTGTTAATACCTACAGGGTCGAGCAATTCATTAGCCCAAGCACCAGTAGCAAGTACTGTCACATCAGCTCGAAATTTGCCCTTATCTGTAACAATACCTCTGATTTTTTTCTGTTGCCAAACATATGGTTCTCCAGGTAGATCTAGTTTAGGCTCTGCCTCCAACAATAATCTCTGAACAGTCACTCCGAATCTAGGTTTTACATGACTGAGCTTTTTGAACTCTTCAAAATAGAATTCAACAAGCCTAGTGGGATCAAGTACTCCGCAATCTTTACCAAAGAGTCCATAGGATACTTCTTGGAGATTCATCAATTCAGCTTCTTCATCGCCAGTAAAATTCATGTTGAGACCTGGTATAAGTTTCTGTAATTCATCCTTGTTGTACACTCTGTAATGAATACCTGATTTCTCCATCCGTTGCATCCAGACTTGTATACTCGCCTGCTCAAACTGCTCCTTACTCAAAAGCCACAAATATCCTGTTTTTTCATAGAATAAATCATGCCCTAGCTCATTTTGAATGTACTCGAAAAATTTAATCGATGTATCAGTCAGTATCTGATTCGTCGATGAGGCAAACATATTCCTAACAGCAGCAGCACTCATTGCTGTATTTGCTTGCCCAGCAGCGAGTGTCCTCTCAACTAAGAGAATTTTCTTGTCAGGATTATTTTTTTGGATATAATATGCTGTTGCTACTCCAAGTGCACCAGCACCCACAACTATGACATCAAAGGTTTCTTCGCTCATTGTAAAGGCCTCTAATGAATAGGTGCGCGTTGGAAAGGTCTGACCTTTAACGTTTACCCTGTGAACCTATTTTCTAAGATATTTCATGCATTAGGTGGAGGCACAGTGAGTTGAAGTCGTCTATTGAACATCTCTTTCAAGAAGAGTCTAGATGCCACTAAACCTGCAATGATAGAAGATAGAAAGATCATTATGAAGACTATCACTTGAAAGAGCGATGCAACTACAGGATTAGCTCCACCAATGATCATGCCGCTCATCAAACCAGGAATAGTAACAATTCCAAGTGCTGCATATCTATTAAGATTCGGTAGGAATCCGCTCTCAATTGATTCGCGTATAGTCAATTCAGTGGCTTGAATAGGTGAGGCTCCTAGTGCCAGAGCAGTCTCCAAGAGACCTCGTTGCTTCTGAGCGTTAGACCACATTCTGTCAATGACCAGACTGGACATATTCATCGAATTACCGATGACCATACCACCCATAGGAATGACAAATTCACCTATTGGTTCCACCACACCAAGGATTACACTCACAGCCATTACTGATATGGATCCGAGAAAAATGCCTGGTAATGATGCTCTGAAGACATTGGGAATTTTCTTAAGGTTATCAGCAGTCGTATAAGCTGCGAATATCACCATGAATGTGAGTACGCCAAACATGAGCAGCAGGCTTTGGAGATTAAATATGTAAACTAAGATTAAGCCCATCAAAATGATTTGGATTGTCCCTCGAATGGTTCCTATTATCAAACTCTTCTGAATCCTGATTCTTTGCCACTTGCTAACTAGTACAAGTGCTATTAGAAGAACGATAGCCGCAATATATCGTCCAATGGCAACTTGAATTTCGGTCGGAATAGAATTCCAAAGTGATTGGAAAAATCCAAAGTCCAATTGCATCATTCATCTTTCCCTCCATGTATATCAACTACGCGTGATGCGAAACGTTTCGCTTGGTCAATGTTGTGAGTTACCATCAGTATACCAATTTGATGGCTTTCAATAAGCTCATCAAGAACCTCTTCAACCGCAAGCGCAGACACATTATCCAAAGATGCGGTAGGTTCATCCAGAAGTAATGCTTTTGGTTTCATAAGCAAAGCTCGTGCTATCGCAATCCGCTGCTTTTCTCCACCAGAAAGGTTGGAAGCATCATCATCAAGGTTTATTGATGTCAGCTTCACCTCTTCCAATATTTCGGATAGAGCCTCATCATTTACAGTTTCGTTGCGGATTGTAAGACCCCATGATAGATTATCTCTCACTGAACTTGGAAACATCTGACTCTCTTGAGGAACAAGTATCACATTTCTTCTTAGCTCTCTTGGATCCCATTCTGACACTTGTAGACCAAGAGCGAAAATCTCTCCTGTCAGAGGTGTCATAAGGTCAACAGCAATTCTTAGGAGCGTGCTCTTACCTGATCCAGATTTTCCAGTCAATCCAACAACTTCATTATTCTTCACCGTGAGATTGAAGTCTTTGAAGAGATACCTCTCATTGAATCCCATTGATACATTTACAAATTGAAGTAAATAATTTGGGTCCATGAATTTTCGCCTAGGATTCTGAGTCAAAACGGTTAGAAAAATAATTGCTTATAACACACTATGCACCAAAGAAATATCAAGAAAGCAACTTAATCTTGAAATGAGGTTAAAAGATGGCAGGATTGATTATACGAAAAAACAATGGTGACATGAACTGGTTCCCATTCTTCTACTATGATGGGAAGTACAAGTTTTATCCTCCCAAGGGAGAAAAGACAGGAATGCAAGTTGGCCGAGATTGGAATTTTGTAAAATATTTGCCCGGATATTGGACCTCCACATCGGTTCCATCTTACAGACGCAGAATCGGAGGCGGGTCTGACTTAGTAGTGTTAGATGATGATGGAGATCTCAAGTTCTTTCCATTCAAACAACAGACCTTCATGCATATGGGTACGGGAGATAAAGTTGGTCGTGGATTTAGAGAAACATTGGATTATTATGTTGCTGAATGGACTGGAAATGGCACCTCGGACCTCCTTGTGAGGGATGAAGAAGGAGACCTACGGTTATTCATCTGGAATGGCAAAGAGTTCAAAGATTTAGGACGTGATGAAAAGGTTGGTAATGGATTTGATAAGAAGAAGGTGCCTGATATCTATCCTGGATATTGGACTGGAGGGAGCACTCCTGATATCCTGATTCGAAAAGATAATGGAGACCTTTTCGTCTTTTCGTTCAATGGTAAGACATTCTATGGGCAAGATAAAATCAAAGTTGGGAATGATTTCAAACCTAAACAATACCCACATTTGTTAATTGATGAGTGGTTAGGTAATGGAACGCCAGACATGCTAGCTTATCGGGATAAGAGACTACATCTCTACCCATATGGTATGGTCAATCCAAAGAAGAACCACTTTACTTTCACCGATAAATTTCAATGGCGCTCAGAAAAAGACTTCAGGGAAGACTGGCTCTATCTGGTTGGTCATTGGAGAACACTAGGCAAACCTGATTTAATCACATTGAATAAGAGCAATGATCTCTGGTTCTATCCCTTTGATGATGGTGCATTTACAGACCTTAAAGGTGACAAACAAGTCGGAAATGATTGGAAAGTCACTCACTTCTTTGATTTCTATCCTATTTAATGAAGAATACCGTAAATATCATAAAGCAATTTACTCGCAGGCGGTCTCCTGCGTGGACTGAGATTTGAGCGACAAAAAAGATAGTCAAGAAATGGAGCTATTCAACTCTTCTACCCAAACAAAGAAAGTTGCAGTTGGAGTGATATTGATTGCACTCTATGCAATTTTAGCCCTATTACCAATGAGTGCATTTATCGGTTCTGCTGGACTTAGTAGTATTCTCAGCTTTGGAATTTGTGTTTCACCATTGTTTGGGATAATTTTAGGGCCTTGGCGAGGATTCGGATTTGGCTTTATTGCAGGAATAGTGGCGACGATTATCAGCTTGCCTATTGGTGGTGGAGTCTATATCATCATTCCGTTGACAATTCTAAGTCCTGCGATAGCTGGGTTATTTACAGGCTTGACATTGAGAAGAATAACAAGATTCAATGATTATAAGATTCCAGGACCAATTATAACCACTATTTTTTTAATCATAATCATCTTTCTTTACGAAATCATTAACTTCACAGCATGGTGGTTCATGATGCCATACATGTTCGCTGTTATAATCACAATAATCCTCCAAATCATGAAATTCGAATTTGATATTGGAAGCTCCTATACTCAACTCATTCCTTTCACATTTCTTGGTGCTATGTTAGATCACTCTATGATGGTGATGGGGTCTGTCTATCTGCTCCAACTTCCCGCTGAAGTTTTCGGTTATGCGATTTTTCCAGTAATGATTATTGAGCGAGTAATAGCCACCTTTCTTGGAGCAATATTAGGATTCATCATATTGAAAATATTCGGAAGTGAATTTGAGATATTACTCAATCAAGAGAATCAATAATTGTCAATAGTGCTTCCACTTGAAGTTCTAATGGCATAGTGGCAAGATTCATGTCATCCTTCTCAATCGCTTGAGTAGGGAGAGGTGGAAGATGTATGAATGTTGCTTGAATGTCTAATTGTTCTGTTTCTATCCTTTGCATCAAATTGTACAATAACCAATTACATCCAAAAGCTCCAGCAAAATAGCTGACCTCAGCTGGGATCTCATTTTCTCTGAGGATATCTACCAATTGATGGGGATTCATATTGGAAAAATATGCTGCAGGACCCTCTTCGTTGATTATGTCCATTTCAGGAATGTTGCCATAATTATCAGCTCGTCTAGTATTCAAACTATTGATGGCAATTCGCTCAATCGTGATTACTGCACGATTTGCTTGACCGCAACATAGGACAATTCTAGGTTTGTGTTTCTTCAAAGAGTAATCAAGTAAATTGAGAGCATTCTTATAGTCAAGGGGAAGTATAACACTTACAATATCATAGTTGCCTATCCGTTGACCTTCTAATGTCTTAGCCACTTCTTCTGATGGATTGATTGTGAATCCATTAAAAGGCTCGAAACCAGTGATGAGGAGATTTGGCATAATAACACCTAGGTAAATCATTATTGACGTCCTAATGAGTTCTCTGGATTAACTCATTACACCAAGGAGACCAGGCGCTGCTAAGATAACAAACCATGCGCCAAGTCCAACTTGCACAACTCCGATGAACACACTTACCCAGTTGATATCACCGATGCTTGCTTTTTTCGTTGCTAGGTCAGTTCCGAACGTGAGAGCTGCTCCATAGATAAAATCAGTTGAAACATGAGTTATATAGATCAATACACCCGCAAGAAAGACTGTTCCAACTCCTACTTGCAGCGAGCCGACAAGCATTGTCACGTTTGCAAGACCGACACCAAACCACCAAAGTAAAAAGTATGGACTCAGTAGACTAACAGCAGCTCCTTGAGATGTTGCCTCAATTATGGAGGATTTTGATATTTTTGAGTTCTCACTATTTTGAACATCCTCTTTAATCCGATACTCACGAAGTGCTAAGATCCCAAATAGAATAATGACAGCTCCTCCAAATCCAACCAATATATCAATCATTAACTGAGACATAGTCAGAGCTTGTACGCTGATAATTATCACAGCAATGATACCCACTTCGACAATAGCATGTCCTACCATAGGCAAGATTCCATGAAGCCTTCCGTACTTACTACTTTGCATTACTACAGCCGCTGTCAATGGACCTGGGGCTAAGGCCCCAGTTAATGAGAGAGCAAACCATGCAAAAAGAATCTCAAAGACACCCATTGAATGACCTCTTTATTGCACTTCTGAAGAACGCAAGAAAAGCATGATGATTTGGACATCACCTCAGTCATCGTAATATTTGTAATACATAAGTTACAATTCGATTTCTCAGAAATCCTTAAGAGCAGTCCAAGAAAATCAACCTAATCAACGGAGCTTGTGAAGTCTGTGAAACAGGTACAGATTACGGTACCCTATGATAAGACGGAACCAGTGTTTGACTTTCTTACTGACACATTACATGTTAAGAATATCATGAAATTCAACACTGATAATGCAATTATCTTTCAGTTCAGGATTAAAGATGATTTCATTAACGAGACTATCGAAGGGCTGAAGAGTAGAGGTGTAGGCGTAGAATACGGATTCGTGGATATTATTGACCTCAAAGCTTCACTACCAAGAGAAATGGAAGAGAAAGTAAATGACGCAAAGATCCAACGAGAAGCTACTCTCGCGGTGGAAGAAATCTATGATAGTGTCAAAAAGCAAGCATCGTTGAGCTTTGATTATATTGCGTTCGTCATTCTAGCGGCACTAATGGCTGGAATAGGTCTCATTCAAAATAATGTCACAGTCATTGTCGCTTCAATGCTACTAAGCCCTCTTATGGGCCCTATGTTAGGAGTAGCTTTAGGATATGTTGTTAGAGATAGAGCACTCTTTGTAAAAGGCACAAGAAATGAGCTTATTGGAATCGCACTGTCTCTATCAGTGGGAGCTGTTTTAGGAATAGTTCTTTTAATTTTCTTCCCAGGAATTGTGACACTTGTGCAGGCAGATTTCCAAAGTGGAGTGATAACTGAAATAACTCGACGTGGAGGATTTGCCGCATTAGACATTGGAGTAGCAATATTTTCAGGAGCTGCAGTGGCTGTATCTGTTACACGAGGAGATATGTCAACACTTGTTGGTGTTGCGATATCTGCTGCGCTTATGCCTCCTGCAGTCAATGCTTCAATGATGGCTATTCTTGGCCTAGCGACTGCAAATATGATAGTGCTAAACATGGGGATAGGATCTTTTGCGCTTCTAATAATGAACATTCTCTTGATTGATCTTTCTGCCATCGTAATGTTCAGAGTGAAGAAGTTGTCACGCATGGCAGATAAATCTGCAACTTGGACTGCTGTCACTCAATTCAAGAAGTCATCTGAGAGTCTTTACCATACAATTCCTGCTGAGAAAAATGAAGAAAAGATTGCAGTCTTCACTTCTGCTGAAGTAGAAAAAATCGATGAGAAAGCATCAAATAAAACAGCAGAGGGTAAAGAGGAAAAAGATGAAACCTGATTTCGAACAACAATGTTAAACGCAACAAATCTTGCTTGATGGATCAGGAATTAGATAACGAGCATATTTACTAATTCGATCAAAACATGAGCGTTATTTCAGAATTATGGAAGAGCTATTTTCTATTAGAAAGATGGTTAGTAATTCCCCTGTATTACAAGGCAATATAGCAGTGTCTAAGAATGGTTAGAACGTTAACTCAATAGGGAATGGAAATTAATGTCACAAGAAGTTTCACTCAAGAACAAACTCTTCAAAGGACTAACAGAACATGATATTTTGACATGGGAGGAAGAAAAAATGCGCTATCAGCGAAAGATGGGAAGAAAAGTGACAGACCTTGATTTTCTAAGATATCTTCTGATGAGAGGAACAAGACCAATAATATCCTCAAAAGATGGTGTAGCAGGAGGATACCTAACCGGGCAAAACCCCGTTTATGAAAAAGCAGAAACCATCCTTGAGAAATACAGGACTCGAGAGAAGGAGAGCCCCCGAGCAGTACAAGATAGAGAATCAGCTAGAACGAAGATTGATGCATCAAAACGCCTCCTTGATAATCCTTAAATGCTAATATACCGAATGGTATACTAGATATCAGAGACTCTTATGTAACTCATCGTTTACGGAGGAGTCTTAATTTATCAATGGTGGAATAATATGCTAACGCAGTCAATCAATGAACAAGAAGTTTTTCCTAACTGGACAGCAAATTCAGGATTAGACCTTTGGCAACCTGACAACCTTTACATCGAATGGCTGACTTTTTTGTACTCCATCTGGCAGAAAGTTGATTATCTATAAAGAATAGAATCTACAGATTCTATAAATGTAAATTAAATGAAGGATTGAAAAATGTCGCAAGATGAACCAGGAGATCTTGATAAAGTCTTCAAAGCTCTAGGGAATGTTACGAGAAGAAGAATACTACAGCTTCTTGCTCATAATGAGAGATATCCCTATGAGCTAAGTAAGATGTTAGGACTCACTCAACGTGGTGTCTTCAAACATCTCGAAGCACTTCAGGAAGCTGGTCTTATCGAAAAATATAGTGGTGAGAGCGATTTAGGACCTGACAGAGTGTATTATAGATTGAATGCAAGATTTGGTCTCTCTACATCAATACAACCTGATGTCTTCTTTATTCGATTTACGAGGAGAGGAGGAACCAGTAGGATAATTATCCCTAAAGGATTCGTTATTCCCGATGCGAGACCCGATGTTACTGCAATTCGTAGATTACTGAATGAACTAGGAAAAGTGAATCATCGCCTCCTGAAAATTGATGAAGAGCGAATGCGTTTTGCATCTTTGCGGGGACAAATAATCCGTCGTATTGAAGATATTATGAATCAATGTAATTGGGATGAAGAAAGCTGTCAGAAAGTAAGGAATTTGATTAATCCTGTTAGACAATCATCTTCCGAAAATGATGATGAAACAATCAATCTCTGGACTGAAACTGTACAACAGACCCTAAGATTGTTTGAGTCCTTATTTGATTCAGATGGAGAAAGTATAATCGAGCATTCTGATGATGCGCTTGATGATGAAGAGTTCATAGTAGAGCCTGAATAATCGATTACCAGTTCCATATGATCTCCCATTCTGACCTGCGTGGATTGGTCATTTTCGGAACATATTCTATTGAGTTATACGGAAGTTCTACGCCCTTTGCTTTCTTAACTGTCAGGTAGTGTTTTCCCTGAGCTGTAGTTAGAGTAATAATACCTTGAGCAAGAGAAAATAACTGATTAATTGTGACTGAGTCGGCGGTTTCAGTGTGCACTAAATAGAATTCATTTGAACCAATTTTGATGCTTTCCTCAACGCATTCCTTGAAGAATTGAACAACATCTCTTGCGGAAAAATCGATAAGGAGTGGAGTCAAACCTTCAAAAGTAATAAGTCTAGGATTAATATCTTTCCGTAGACTTCGGAGTTCAATATTAATCTCATGGAGATGTGGAGAACAGGTATGCATGCCCATGGTTTTTTGCCCGTATCCTATTTCGAGAATCTGAAATTTTTCATTCTGTTTTTCTGCCAATTCTGCCATCAAAGATCTATTGCGTGCTTCTGTCACAACTTCTAAGGTCGATAGACCCAACTCGATAGCTTTTCTGATTAATGTGAGCATAAAAAGGTCATAATGGCTATCCTGAGATACTAGTACAAGGAAAACATATCCTGGAGGTGGTTTAGTTAGAAGATGGTCTATGATAGTCAAGTGCGAACCGATAAGTTTTGGTTCTCCGGTCATAGATTCCACTCTTCTTAATCAACTATTGATATTCAGATGTTTTTTAATTGTAGCAACTAACGCTTTGCCAGAAAATGGTTTTACGATATATTCGTCTGCACCGACTTGTTCTCCCTTTTCTATATCACTACTGAGACCTTTAGCAGTGAACATCAATATCGGTGTATTTTTAAAACTCGTATCCTCTTTGAGTTTCTTACAGACTGTAAAGCCATCAATAGTAGGTAGCATTACATCTAGTAAGATAAGATCAGGTTTCTCAGATTGTGCAAGTTCAATTGCTGATTCTCCATCACCAGCAATAATTACAGCGAATCCATGTTTTTCTAAGAAAGTTTTGGCTAGTTCAGTTGTAAGTTCTTCATCATCGACAACAAGGATCTTCTTGGTATTAGAGCTCATTTACTCACCTCAGACAATTGGTATTAATTCATAATCTAGGAAACCTTTCGAAAGAAGAGGTCTCAATGCTAGAAAGTTTGTTCGTGGGATTACACCATAGACACTTAGAACACCATTTAACTCCTGAACCTTAAGATGAACACTATATGCAATCGAACCACTTTTCACCATCTGCTGTTGACTTAGAATTGATATTGCTGTTCGATTTGTAGATGGTAATGCCGCTGTTATTTCAGCCAGCATTTCTTTTACGTCATTGACTCCATACTTGTTCTCCAGAGTGTCGAGAGAAAATAGCTCTGTGGTTGTTGTTCCGAATTTTCGTTCCAATTGAGATGACTCGTATCGGATTTCTTGCAGTGTCTTCCAAGGATCATCATCAATATTCCGAACATTTACGTGGGTTCCAATGGCATGACGTCCAAAGAATACTACTTGTTCTTCAATACAGTCCTCATCAACGAAATGGCTTAATCCATGTATAAATCGGACTGGAGACCATCCTTCTGGAAGAAGTATGACTGCTGGTCTTTTTAGCTGCAAGTGATTGGAAAGAAAAGGGATGTACACAGTTTCTAAGTAGGGAACAGCAAGGCTCTCGATTTCTATTAGACTCAACATGCCACGTTCAAATCCACCACCTAAGATAATATCCAAGCTTTTGTTTCCAGTTGAGATTTTATCTTTTGATGGATCTTTGATTGGTTCTCGTTCTACTGTTATTGGTGGGAATTGATGTTTGTACCAAGGAATGAAACTAAATTGTCCTTGATCCAAAGTGAAAAGGAATTTATCTTGTTTTACTGACCATGAACGCATTTTATCGATGAACATCTGCCTATACATACGGTTGTTATCATGAAGTTTTTCAAGTCTAATTATAGCATCTGCAGAATGGTCAAGAGGTTTTATTTCATTCGAACCACAATCACCTTCAACGACGAATACAATTTTTTTCCCTTCAATTTTCGCAGCATATATTAGAGATTGTTGAATCTCATATCTTTTCTCTAACTCAATAGGCATGATGAAATCTGACCATGAATCTATGATGATCATTGAACTGTCGTCAGGGATCTCTTTACAATCAAGCAGCTTTGAGAGCTGTTGTTTTAGGGTTAGATCATGATAAGAGCTTGAGTCAATATTCCTCCAACAGTGTGCAATTGCATGACGATTTTTCCAATTTGTGTTTGAAGAGAGTACATTTTGCGTTGGTGTATCAATTTCAGCATTGGATAATATGAGAAATGAATTATCATACTCTCTAAAGAGCTCTTGAACAAACAGACTTTTACCAGTTCCAGGATTACCAGTCACCATGAGTACATAGCCCATATCAGAGTCCAATGCATCCTTAATGCTAGGAGGAATTGCGCCTTCAGCGCTCATATCATGTGTCCCCTTGCTTGCGCCTTGTCATTTCCGAATAATGCAAATATAAGGATATGTTGCTCATTTATTCTTGGAAAATTTGTATTATTCATCGCTCCGAAATAGTTCCATGTAATGGGTGTCAACATATTTTCCATTAATGAAATATTTCTGATGCGCAAGTCCGAATTCTTTGAATCCAACTTTTTCATAAACATGTTTTGCTCGTTCATTGAAATCATGAACAGATAGTTCGATTCTTCGTAGATTGAGATGTCTCCAGCCAAACCCAATAAGGAGTTTCATTGCTTCCGTACCAAATCCCATATCCCAATTTTTAGGATCATGAATTGCAATACCGAGGACACTTGTCCTAGATAGCCAATCGATATCATGTAGTGCCACTGTACCAATAAAGCTTTGATCTTTCTTCCGTTCAATAACAAAGATGTAGCTTTGACGATTCTTCATTTGTTCCTGAGATCTTTTAATCCACTCTAGTTCCGCTTCTCTTGTTTGAGGAATAAATCCACCAAGAAACTCTCGCATCTCGGGATTATTCCAACCTTTCATCACATCGTCAAGGTGCCGCTCCTCTAGTAGAACCAGTCGTATTTCTATACCATCTAACATCAGAAGATCTCCAAACCTTTATACGAACAACCAAATAAAAAAATTAAGGAAGTAGATTATTTTTCCAGACGAGCCATATAATCACGAAAATACGGACAAAGATTACCCATCCAATAGAGATTACCAAAACACTCCTTACGTAATTTCTGTCGCTCTACACGGCACTCAAAACTTTTTTCACCGTCATAGAATACACACAAATCACTATCTGATGCAGTATCCTCTAATACTGTTCTTCTAACTTTTTTCATCAATGAAGAATCAGAGATTTTTAACCAGTCAGAGAGTGGACCCATTTTTTCCCTTACATCATTTATTAATTGGCTATCAGGACTCACATCTTTTGCCCAAAGAGTAATAATCAGACTGATATTTGCATTAAATGCATAAAGTAAATGAGCGACTTCCAAAGACACTTCTCTAGCTTTTTCGTATTGATGTAATGCTCTCTCAAAATCCTGCAGAAGAAAATACGCATCTCCTGTTACAAAATGTATCAGAGCAAGTGTCTGTTTCATCCCTGCCCCCTCTGCCAGTTTTATGGCTGCCTCATAGTGCTGCAAAGCTAATTGAGGGTCTCCTTTTCTTAGTGCCACATCACCTAGATTAACAGTTGCAATAGTAATACCACGCATGAATTCAGCTTCTTGACTGATTTCAAGTGCACGGCGATTGTAAATTTCCATTTGATCGATTTGATCTAAAACTCTATCTATCTCACCTACATTAATGAGTGTACGAGCAAGCCCTATCTGATTATTGAGTTGCTGTTGAATTATGAGTAGCTCTTCGAACTGATCGCGCGCCTCTTGTAGCTGCCCCAGATTTAGATGAATTACACCTCTAAGATTTCGAGCATCAGCAACACCTGGTAAATATCCCATTTGCTCATATTCACGTAGTGCAGTTTGGCATAAAGACATGGCTCTATCATATTCATTAATATCCTCAAGAGCTCGAGCTCTATAATATCTGATATCATTTATTGCTAAACGATTGTCAAGTAAGACTGCTGTATCATAAGCTGAATCTAGTCGCATCAATGACTCTTCACGAGAGTCTGCATATCCTGAGATAAACGCGAGAATAATTCTTGTTTGTAGCAGAGCTGCTTGAACCATTGTTCGAATTTTGGGGTCTTGAGCTGTTGCAAGAGTTACCTTATCAATGCTCTCTGTTGCAACTTCTTGTGCATGATCCGCATAACCTAGATCCATGAGAATAGATGATAATTGACCTGAAAGTTCTGCAAATGCAATGTAATCCTTTGCTTGCCATGTTTGATTTGTTATATTACGTAGATTATTCAACCATCGTGGATCTAAACTCTGTCTACAATATGCAGCTGCGGCATAACCTTTGCATGTTAGATTCTGGCAATCTTTCGCAAGAATCTGATTATATCCATACTTTCCCCTTAGAAAACAGGCTTTTGCACACATGGCTAGGAATGCTGGACTTCTATTTCTATATTCTCCTGCACCGACGAACTCGATGAGAATATCAGTAAAAAGCATGAAGCGATCTTTAGTACTTCGAGAGTGAACCATCAGACTATTTGCAATCTCCTCTAATTCAGACTCTTCTAGATTGGATCTATACATCATGAATTCGGGTATGATTGTATCGTCTGCCAATTTTTCACAAACCCTCTCTCTTGGGATTTTGACGTGTTATTTCTCGTTGATGCACTTTATGTTGCCATCAAAAGGCTTCTAGTGGTTTCCTTCGCATACTCATAACTTGGAAGTGATAAAGCTTTCATGTGTGTGTTATTTTCCGTTGAAACATATTTGTGAAAGATTAAATCGGGAAATGTATCACTATTCCTGTGGTTAAAATGCCAAAAGAACATGTTAGTAGTGGGGTAAAAGGACTCGATGAATTGTTGTCTGGGGGATATGTGAAAGGCAGGTCGACACTCATTGCTGGAGGTCCCGGGACTGGTAAGAGTATATTGACTTGGCACTTTCTCTTCGATGGGATAAATAATGGAGAGAAAGGAATTCTCGTATCTCTTGATCAAACTCATGATATGATTATTGAGGATATGAAAGATTTCGGATGGAATCCAACTAAAGCAATAGAATCAGGTGATATCAGTATACTCAGTGGAACATTGAAACTCATTCCAAGGGACACCAGTTACGAATATGTAATAGGATTTAATCATCCTCTATTACGTGAGCAACCATTTACAGTTCCGCGACTAGCAGAATTGATTCAGAAAAAAGCTCTTGAAGTCGGAGCACAACGTATAGTTATAGATGGGTTAGGACCTCTATTAGAGCTTGTAGGACAACGCTCTGAAATCAGACAACTTGTATATGGATTCATCAAGGATATATCTGATGGAATGAATACTGTTATTCTTACTCACGAACTGAGAGCGAGTGAATCTGCTCAAAATGATGAGCTTCCATTCTTCATCTGTGACGGTGTTATAAAATTGGAAACCGTTCATTCTTCTGGAGATTATGTACGCTCAATGAGAGTTGTGAAAATGAGAGGAGCAAATCATATCATGCGACCTATCATGTTCAAAATTGGTTCAGAGGGAATTGTGGCATTTCCAGACGCAAGATTTCCAGAGTAATTTAGCTAATAGACAGGTTTGACCTTTCGGACAATATCAGTCATGTCGTACATACTGAATGGTTTCTGAAGGAAGGCACGTGCACCAGCGGCAAGAACCATTTCAGTCTGACCATCTGCTATATCGGAAATGACGACAATAGCAACAATAGGATCAATATCTAAAAGATGTTCTATAAGACGAACAATCTCTATCTGGTCCATATTGAAATCAATAATCACGACAGCAGGTCTATTTCCCTGACATTGTATGAGGAGGTTCTCAGTATCTTCTGCTTCAGCTACAACATCAAATCCCGCATCTTCGAGAGCCATTTTCAGAAGTACCCTCAATAAAGGTACTTCACCAGCTACGATGATTCCGGCATGACTCTTTTTTTTCAGAATCTAACGACCTCCGGAAGCGTTTCCTATCATCTTTACTTGAACCATCTTTATTCAGACACGGCACTCTCGACAAGATCTAACATATGTCTTATCGTCACAGGTTTTAACCCAAAACTAGCAGCACCATTGCTCATTGCCTGCTCACGAACATTTGCATCAGCACTGATAAAGACAATCTTGGCGTTTGGCTCGTGCTCCAAGATTTCTTTCATTGTCTGCATCCCATCTTTGTTTGGCATTCTGTGATCTAAAATTACAACATCAGGTTTTGGATTGAGAGTAAGAAATTTCTCTACAGCTTCTGCACCATCATAAGCATCTGCAATTACCTCATGTCCTTTAATACTAAAGACATCTTTGTATAGCCTGTGGAGAATTGCCTCGTCATCAACGATGAAGATGGTGACCATTGAGTAACCTCATGTTATGTTCTGTGCGCGCAGCTTACTGCACTAATACCAGCTTGATTGAATATCTCATCAGACTTATATCTTAACTGTGTATTGCAGTCAGCTAATGTACCTGTGTTAAGGCTTCTTTCTTTCGGCATATAAAAGATATGTGATTGTTCTATTCGATGAGAATCCTAGCTCAATTCTTTCATTAGATACTG
>SDOA01000015.1 GCA_004524595.1 Candidatus Thorarchaeota archaeon
CGATTTATGCCTTATGTAGAAACTCTAGTGACATTTCTCGTTTGACGTAACATAAAAAGAAGTATTCTATTTATTGCTCTCTCACTTTGACCCGATCGTATCCATGACATGAATTCATTAATTTTTAATTGCGGTATTAATGGTTGTATATTATGGTGTACACGAATTGATGACATGTTATGAAGAACTACTTTTCTGAAGGTTTCTTCTTGGGAGATATCCACATCAGTCAAGTTTCTTACACAACCAATCTCATATCGAATGTGAGCGTCGCTACCTCCAAGAACAGGGAGGCCGAGTTTTATTCCGAGACTAAGGGCTCGTCTATTCTGACGAATATTACTCCGGCTATTGTATGCTTCCACAACTTGGATTCTACTCAAATCCATATCTTTCACACGAGTATGACGTGCAAATGGGTGTGGTAGATATATAATACCATCCTGAGCATGGATTTCATCTATTACATCATGATAACAACGAGACTTAATCTCATCATTCAAGAATAGACCAATAACATCACCATGTTCAGTCTTAATCTCAGCTCCAACGAACACAGATAATTCAAGATTACTGTTCTTAGCAGCCTTAATAGATGCAAATCCACCCTTTGTGGTATTATGATCAGTGACTATAATAGCTGAGTGACCTTTCTTATCAGATGTACGTACAAGATGTCGAGGAGTTAGTAAGGAATCATAGGAATAATGAGTGTGCATATGTACATCAAATGAGTACTGCTTCATCGACCACTCTTCCTTTTTCTAACTTTTCTGATTGTCGATATAAGCTGGAGTAATAGAGGTACTGGGTCAGTAATCCGTATATCATCTCCATACTCCCGATTAACAGAGTTTCTGATGAACTCAACGCAGTTTCTTGTTTCTAAAGCGTGGAGAAACTCTCCAGGAAAAGGCCATCGAAATAAAACACCCAGCTTGTAACTTTTTTGAGCGACCAATGAAGCATTTCCTAAAGCAATGTTGTATGCAATATACGGAAAATCCATTCCTGAATAAATTGAGAGTTCCAAAGAACCCCAGAATTTAGGATTAATTTCCATGAGGTAGAGCAAGCCATCTCTTCGACTGTGTTTGAACTCGACCATGGCAACACCATGCCATTTCAAAGAATCAAGTAGACGTTTTCCCTGTACTGCAAGTTCCTTTGAGTAAAATGACTGTGCTGCTGAACTTGGACCTCCTTTCGAGGGGAATTCTCTTATTCTTTTGTGCATGAATTCTGCAACACAGCGTCCCTGATCATATGCTGCAAAGAATCCCACTCCATCACCATCGATA
Source organism: Candidatus Thorarchaeota archaeon (assembly GCA_004524595.1). The sequence continues at coordinate 1,302 of SDOA01000015.1, forward strand.
TACTGCTGAGCTATAGGTCGGTCGTGTTTAAGTTGTTTGTAAGCACTCTCAATACCCTTGAAGTTGTATGCATACCTCACTGTCCCTCCTTCCGTCGAACCTTTGATAACAAGAGGATATCCAATCGTATCTCCTGCACGATGTAGATCATCGACTGTGTTTAGAACCAACGTTTTTGGGACTTTTATTCCAAGCCGTTCAGCATACTCCATTGTATGACTCTTATTCGCAGCTATCTCCATGGATTCAAAATTAGGCAAAGCCATACTCACTAGTCTTTCCAGATGGTGATGATATTTTGAAATATAGTAATTTGCGTACCAGCTAATTGGTAATAGGACATCATGTGGTTCTTTCTTTAGAATCGATCTAAGCTGCAATACATACTCTTCAGGCCCACGTTTCCTTCTGAGTAATCTACGACTGTAGCAATATTTCGAATAGAATGATTCAGCTAATAGAGAGTCTTCGACAACTGTAACTTGTAACCCATGCTTCCCAAGTGACCTTACTGCAGCTAGAGTATGCTTCATTGCACCATCAGTAACAAGAACTCTCGAGGTTGCCATCACTATCGCCCAACGTCAATTATAGATGATATTCCTTTTGGTATCCCGAGTTCTCTCCTACGCATTTTGAGATGACCTTTTAATCATTCAAACCTTAAGAATGCTCGGTTATTTTATTGTATATGCTGTTGAGAAAGTTTATCGTTTGTTCAACACCATCCGGTGAAAATAAAATACTACTATCAACGGATTCCTCTTTCTCATTTGATCTCAATAATCGGACCATCTCGTCAACGGAAGATACTTTGTGGACTAATTTTGTCTGGATAAGAGTGTCAAAATACTCAACTCCAAGAACATCCAGAAGAAATGTTCTGAGACCATAGGCTAGTCCTTCATAGATAGCAGTTGACGAAACACCAACTTGTATCATTGATTCTCCTAGCAATTTATACAGGTCTGTGCCTAATGTATCAATGACTTCTATGTTCGCACTAGCGAGCCATGGATATCTTGTTCTCCAATCACTTACCTCACGAGGGTGCAGTTTGTAGATGATCTTATAATCCAAGTCTGGCACATTACAAAGATTGACTGCAAACTTAGAGATTGGAACACCTATACGACTCTGAGATATGAAAACAATCTGTTTCTTGCGTTTTGATCGGGAATATTGTTGTATCTTTTTCTCAAGATACGGATAACCCACAGAGATGATGTTTTCTTTGTTTATCGGGTAGGCTGCAACATCTTTCCAATAGTCCCCGAAAACTAGGAGATAATTAGGGAAATCCACATTGTTATAGGCACACTTAGGAAATGAGTATCCTGGATGATAGGGACTGATAACACCATGTTGAATTTCAATTGTGGGGATTTTAAGAAGTTTGCAGGCCTCAACTAGACTCTTTCTTGCGTAGTTAGTAACCATCACTACAAGTTTTGGCTTGACTCGTTTAAGCAATTTTAAACAGAGTGGAAATAGAGCTTGTCGTTCGTGCAACCGATTAATTATGATATCAAGAATGTCAAGATTGACTTCGAAGCGTCTATTTACCTCAGCTTGAATTTGTCGTAGTATTTCTAAGTCATCAGCAGTGATGTGGATTTTTGTCAGACCTAGTTTGCGTCTCAAGAATCCGATTGTAATAAGCACATCAAAATAATATAGAAATGAGGTTTTTGTTGGGCCATAGTGTTCAAGATTAATTGGATACTCTAAAGACATGTATGAAAGATTCAGTTTATCCAATAATGGATCAATGTGAATATCCCACCATTTGCCATCCTCTGTCAATACTCTTCTCTGTCCACCACTGAATAGGATTTCCTTTTGTGAACAAAAGAATGGATTTTTCAAGAGATTAAAGAGTGACTTGATGTAGAAGAGGAGTTTCGTCAACCCCTTGAATTTTGAAGGTTTAGATGGACCTCCACCCACTTTTCTTTCATAAAGGGTCAAAAAAACTTCTACTCGCGATAGCTCCCAATAGCGGATTCCACCAATCTTCCTATAGAACAAACCTAGCTCTTCCTCAAGTTGGAGGAATTTTAGGTATTGCTCTTTCAAATTAGACATCCAAGAATTCTCCCTAGAGGGCTTGAATCATGGTACTAAGACAAGTGCTCTTAGATTACTAATTTAAGGTAATCGCTTTAAATAGTGCAATATTTACTCATCAGTTGGTATTAAATACTCATAAAAAATGGGTACAGTGTTTTTCAGTGGAGGAAATTTGATGCCCAAGATGAAGTGGTTCATGAAGCAATACTGGCGCATAGGTCAGACTAGAGCTTTATTGAGCCTCGCGATGGGTATGCTATCTCTTGGTCGAGTCTATGTTGATTCTGTTCCAGTCCTTTCAGACTGGGGATTTTGGGGGGCAGTATTGATTGGTGGAATCCTGTTCTTTGTCTTCTTGGGCATTGGCTGGGTATATGACATAAAAGCTAGAATGTGGAGTCCTGATATGCAGGCGGCTGCTGAGAGAGATGTTTACAAATACTTACCAAACATTAAAACATATACAATTGATTATCCTTTAATCTATGCATTGTTAAATACAATGAAAACCACTCTTGCTTCAATGGGGCTTTCTACCGAGAAAATTGATGATACTGCATTGTACATGTCCAAGTACTATGGTAGAAATCCAGAGAGGAAGGATATCCTCCAAGCTCAAAATGATGCAGACCAATTTATCTCGAAATATCCATTTCAGACGGATTCAAATCGTAATAAGAAAATTCCATTTACATCTAAAGCAAAGTTAGTGTTTTCAACAAATGTCTTGAGATTAAATTGGGTTCAGGATTTAACAGGATTGATACAAGATTCACTGGTTTTTGCAGGAGTATATATTGTATTCATTTTCCCCGATGTTTCAATAGATGGCAAAGTTCCGTTGTTCTTTCTTGGAATTGGATTTATCATATTCTCAGTTCCACTTCTCTTTGCGCAAACATCTCTTGGCTGGTACTATGACAAGAAATTAAGAGTCTGGTCTGCCAGTAATATCGTAAGCGTAGAGAGAAGTCCTTATACCTATGTTGCATTTCCAAGACAATATTCCATGGATTTTCCATTCTTCCTGGTATTTCTTGAAACACTCAGAGTAATATATACTAAAATCGGAATGGATACTGCCAAGATCGATTGGTTCTTGGAATATATTGGCAAATACGGTGATTTCAGGGCATCAAAAGAGAGTGATTTCCTCGAAGCTCAGAAGATGAGAAGAGAATTTGGCACATTATTTAATTCAAGTAAAGAAACGGAGAATACGAAATGAGAATCAGAAAGTGGTTAATGAAACAACAATGGCGTATTTTGCAGATTAGAGGTATTTGGGGAGTCTTTTACGGAGTTTTCATTCTGGCAGGATTATATGTAGGGTACGTCCCATTCTTCAATGATATGGGAATATTGGGACCCCTTACTTTCGCCTTAACAATTCTTCTGGTGTTCTTAATTATCGGATATATCTACGACAGAGTCTTTGTAATGTGGGCACCATCACAAGAAGTAACTCAGGAACGTAATCCATACATGTATGTACCAAGTCCAAAGGATCACATCTTTTGGTTCCCACTCTACTCAACGATTCTTAGTGTAACTGAAGAACTAGCTGAAAAAGTAGGAGCGGATACTACAGCTATTAAGGAAACAAAATCGTACTATAGTAAGCTACAGGCATTACGTCCTGAGATAAATCAGGATATTGATGAAGGAATTAGGCTCAGACAGGAATTCATTAGCAAATACCCATTCTCTAATGTTTTCGATGACACAAAGGAAAAGTAGGACAAAGCAAATTCCTAGGAAGGTTTTTTTACAAGAGTCATTTGTTCAAGCATTGTGAGAATAGCAAATAAAGAAATAGGATTGAATTTTAATCCCTATATAATCGCAGAGATTGGCGTCAACTATGACAATGACCTAGATTATGCTGAAGTGCTTATTAAAGCAGCAAAAAGGACAGGAGTTGATGCTGTAAAATTCCAAACATACACACCAAGTAAAATCGTAGCTATATCATCACCAAAATATTGGGATGATGATAAACCAGATGAAACTCAGTATGAATTTTTTGAACGTTCGAATAGATTCTATCACGAAGAAACCAAAGAACTTGCTCGATTGTGCAAGATGAATGATATTTCATTCATGTCAACTCCATTTGACCTTGACAGTGTGAAATTACTTGATGACCTCGGAGTACCAGCCTTCAAGATAGCTTCTGCAGATATCACAAATTTTCCGCTTCTAAGAAAAGTGGCAAAAACAGGGAAACCAGTAATTCTCTCAACTGGCGCATCCAGCATTGGAGAGATTGAAGAGGCTGCTAAAAAAATTGAGGAGGAAGGTAATAAAAACATCATCCTACTACATTGCATTCTAGCCTACCCCACACCAGCTGATCACTCTAATCTCTTGATGATTAAATGCCTTCGAGATATTTTCCCAAAATATGAAATTGGATGGTCGGATCATGTAGTTCCTGATGAATCTGTGACCATACCAACAATTGCTACTGTTCTAGGAGCCAGCGTAATCGAGAAACACTTTACAACTGACAGAACGCGACCGGGCAATGATCACTTTCATTCTGTTGACGAAGAACTAATGACTCGATTGGTAAAGAATGTGCAGTTAGCTAAAGTGTCGATGGGCGAATATTTGAAGCAATCTATGCCTGTTGAAGAGTCAGCTCGTTTGAATGCAAGGAGATCGATTGCAGCATATAAACCGATAAAGGAAGGTGAAAAATTCTCAGAGACGAATCTAGTAATGCTTAGACCTGGATTTGGTATCCATCCTAAGTTTCTAGAACACATAATAGGTCGGAAAGCAAAACGTGATATCAAACCAGGTCATCTGCTTGAATGGGAGGACATCTTCTAGAATAATGGGAGAATGGACGTGATTGCTTCTTATGGGAGAGGTTATTGCAATAATACCCGCTCGGGGTGGTTCAAAGGGGATTAAATTAAAGAATCTTAGAGAACTTGCATTCCGACCGTTGATTGACTATACGATTCAAGCGGCATTGGTAGCTAAAACTATTGATAGGGTAGTTGTTTCAACTGACTCTGAGCAAATCGCAGAAGTGGCAAGAAATGCGGGAGCGGAAATCCCATTTCTTCGCCCAACGGAAATTGCTGATGATAAAACGCCTTTGGCTGCTGTCATAAAACATTTTCTTGATTGGTGTAAAAATTATGGGTGGAAAATTGACATCCTGGTCATCCTTGAACCAACTTCACCATTGCGTACATCTGAAGATATTGATAAAGCGGTAGAGATTTTCAAGAAGAGCAAGGTCGATACTGTTGTCTCAGTAGAACGTGACACTAGTCTTTGGTGGCAATTAGACAATAATGCGAATCCAAAACCACTCCATGCTGAACGTTTGAATAGACAATTTCTAAAACCAATGTTCAGAGAAAATGGAGCAATTTTTGTAACGAAACCGGAAGTGGTTACAGAGAGCACTACTATTGGAGATAAGATTGCTTTATATGAAATGAGCCACTCAAACTCCATAGATATTAACTCCTGGCAGGATTTTCAACGGGCAGTAATCTCACTGAGAAGTACTAAGATTATATTCCACTTCAAAGCTACTGCGGAACTAGGTTTTGGACACTTTTACCGTGTTTTGGCACTTGCTAATAGACTCTACTATAATAATGTCATACTTCTATGTTCGGAGTATGATGAAAGCTTGGAAAAACGAATTGCATCTGTTGGTTTCAAATACCATCTCTCAACAGATCCAATCGATGTAATCAGGAGCGAGCAACCAACAATTCTCGTCAATGACATTCTGGATACATCAAAAGAAATGATGAAGGATTTTAGAAATCTTGTTCCCCTTATAATCAATTTTGAGGATCTTGGAGATGGTAATCAATACGCAGACCTTGTTTTCAACGCTCTTTATGAGGATTTATCACTCAATTCTTCTCATTATGGAGGAGGAAGTTATGCAGTAATGAGGGAGGAGTTTCTATTCCTTCCGCAGTACGTTGTTAGAGAAAAAGTAGAATTGGTTATAGCTACCTTTGGAGGAAGCGATCCTAACAATATTGCATACTACTGTATGAAGTCACTTCCAGAAAGATATCCCAATATCCGTTTTCGAATTATTGTCGGTCCAGGCTATCAGCATGATAAGAAAGAATTACATGACTTAGCCAAGATTCTCAAAAACGTAGAAGTCATCGATATAGCAACAAACATGGCTACACATCTTTCTGAAGCAGACATTGTGATTACATCTTGTGGTAGAACTGTGTTTGAAGCTGCTGCTTGTGGAGTTCCTTGTATTGTAATCTGCCAAAACGCACGCGAAATGAAACATCGACATATAACTTCGCGTGATGGAGTGATTAGTTTAGGTCTCTTCAATGGCGACGAAACTGTAGATAGGTTACTTGCTGTTTTTGAAGATTTGCGGAATAATCCTAGTGAAAGAACTCAAATGTCAGAAAAATCGAGTGCGGTCGTAGATGGACTTGGGATCTTCAGAATCATCGGACTCATTGAAAAGAGTGCTCGTATAAAGGGATTATTTCGAAGTTTCTGAATAAATGGAGATTACTGATAAAGCATATTCTCATTGGATTGGAAAAATGCTTTAAGATTCGAAAAGAGCTCCGAGAGTCTCTTAGGAGTATTCTTGAACATATCAAATTTGGTTTCAATTTGATGTTGAATCAACTGCATAATTTGATCAATGGCTTCTGTATTTGGTCCTGGCGCACCTACTAGTTTTCTTTCACATTTTTCGAGATAGTTCTTAATAGTTGAAGAACCCGGGAATGTGTCAACTAGAGAAGTTCTCCTAGCTGGAATACCAGGCAATCTGAGGTTTTGAGACATACCTTGCCCTCTTCCATCTTCCCAGAGCAGAAAAGTAGGTATACGTTGACTCACAGAGTATGCATGTGCATGAACTCTATAACCGATGTGAAAATCTGCTTCGCTATAGATTTTGATTCTATTCAGATCATAAGCTAAATCAATAATTTTGAAACCATGATTCTTTACATTCGCAACAAGCTTTTGCAGTATTTCGCCCTCTTTAGGGATCGTATATTTATCAGCCTCAGTACCCCTATGAAATACTGCAATAATATCTGAATTTGGAAACTCATCTCTAAGCCTCTGGAGAAGCTGTATATTTTGAGTGTGCAGAATTGGCTGTTGAGCCATACTAACAGCTATTTTGTTTATCTCAGATGGTGTAGAAAATTGAGTATCATTTTTCATCTTTGTTAAATCAAAGAGAGTAGGACAACCTGTATTGATGACATTCTTCACACCATTATGTTGGAGTATAAATTTCGTCAATTCATCACGTACGGATGAATTGGCAATTCGTTCATGAATGTGCCTTATCATGATTTTTGACTTTTCTGAGAATTTGAAGCGCTCTGCATGATACAGAGGAAATCCGCGCCACCCCAATCCGAAAGGGATTATTGGAATTCGTATTCGATTATACAATCTGAGGAATGGGTAAATTTGTCCATAGAAATCGATATTGTATCCGGGACCTCCACATATAATAATGGCATCAGTGTTATTGATATTTCTGAGGTAGGATTCAAAATCTGCATCCCGTTTCAGAATCAACGAATCAGTTGGTTTTAGATAAGTTTCAACCATTTCCTTACATTTTTCGGATATTAGAAAATCACCAACATTTTTCAATGCGCCACTTACAAGTGTAAAAGTCCGATTCATTTTGATTACCCAAATCCAAGGTCAAGCTAGTTGTTGAAGGCACTATATCTTTTGTTGTCTGTCATAATAGTTATAATCAGAAAAGACCCACGAACCAATATAGAGGAATTGGGAATATGTGGCCCCTTGAAGCATTAGTTCTAGTTGTTTCATTGTCGATTTGGGGTTTCATTGGATTTTCATTAAAAAAACAATATCGCTACGCAACACAATTTTTTGATATGTTGTTTTTCTTCCCAGTTTTGGCAGTACTCGCTTTAATTGCATTCATCATTACTGTCTATCTCTTATTGAATCAAACAAGTGCATTACTCATCACGTGTACCTTTAGTGTCGTTTGTTTTATTCTGTTGTATCATTTAGTAAAATGGGTGACTGATTATTCAATATTCAACTACAAAAGATTCCTCAAGAATATTAGTACAGACCAGTTCTCAATCATTAGTTTCCAAGATTACACTGAAAGCAGAATAGATTTCGATAGGATAAATGTGTTCATTCGGCATGATGTAGACATTTCACTTAAGAGAACAAGAAAGATGGTAGAAGTTGAAAAAGAGATGGGAATATACTCAACATACTTGTTTAGACTCCACGCTGAAAAATACACATTTGAAGAGGCAATTCCTATTATTAGACAACTTTCAAATGAGGGCTTCGAAATCGGATTACATTATGAAACACTCGCAGTAGCAAAAGGAAACAGAAGCAAGGCAATTGAGTTATTAGTTCATGATATTGAACGGCTTCGGAAAATCACTCCAATTCGCGTCGTTGCAGCTCATGGTCAGAAAAATTACAGGAATCGAGATATTTGGATTGATATGGACAAAGAAGAACTTGAGGTATCTTCTGCATATGAAATGAAGTATGATTTGTATCTCAGTGATGCAGGTGGGAAGCGTTTAAGGGATAAAGATGGAAAATACCTCTTTGATAGAGTATATGAAGCAAAACCAGGAGATATTGTACAAGTTCTGATACACCCAGACTGGTGGTTCTAATAAGTAGTAATTATGGTGGATATAATGCAAGCCCAAAGAATCATGGATATAGCTAGAAAGTTGGTTCGTAACAAGAAATACAGGAATCATATTATTAGAAGATTGGTACAGGAAACACAACGAGCCGCAAGACCACCAACATCTACAAGGGTATCTGAAGAGGATGTAAAATTTCTTTCATCCCTCAAAATTGGTTTTGTTGGAGGTTGTGAGTTATCATTCATGAAAGAATTTCTTGAGGCAAATAGTGCTCAAGTTTATCACACCTTTGATCATAATGAACCATCAAATCCCTTTCTTGCCTTTAGTGATGAAAAATCAGGACTGTATTCGTTCAACCCAAGTGTCATTATTGTAAGTGATGTCCAAGACATTCGCAATTATATCTTTGATATACAACATGGAGCAACTAATTTTACAAAACAAGAAGAACAACTCAAACAAGCACGAAATCGAATTATGAACGGTATCAATCTGGCACGAAAGAAACTCTCTACAGTTTTTGTAATAATGAACTATCCTCTTGCCATCAGACCAGCACATGGGAGATTCGATTACAAGCACCTTAGTAATGCCTATAGTCTACGGGAGTTTCTCAGACATTTAGATCTGTTGTATTTTGAGATGAGTAAGCAGGAAGAAGATATCTACTTCTTGTCTATCGATGAATCTTTTCTCTCAGCTGGTGTAGGCCATCAAATTCGAGAGGGTGATGCAGACGGCATATATGAGCACCTCACACGGGAGGGTGCGGTCACGGTAGCTAAGGATTTAATTGGACATCTAAAGGTAATCATGGGTTATGGCAGGAGAATCAAGTGTGCTGTTATTGATCTGGATAATACTCTATGGGATGGTATTCTACGAGATGATGGCGTCGAAGGAATCAATCTGCATCAGAATCGATTGAAAGCTTTAGAGCTTCTTACAAAACGAGGCATAGTTCTAGCAATCTCAAGTAAGAACGACAGTACACTAGTCCCATTAATTGATGAGATACTTGGAGAAAGATCTAAGTTATTTGCTATCAAGAAAGTAAATTGGAATGATAAAGCTCAAAATCTTCGAGAGATTGCTCAAGAACTAAATATTGGCATTGATTCTCTTGCTTTCTTTGATGATAATCCATATGAGAGAGACCAAATCAAAACGTTCCTACCTCAGATATTGGTGCTTCCAGACACAGAAATAATTCATGCTTTGAATCGATTGGATTTCGAACCTATTGGCAAACTAACAGAAGAGAGTTCGAAGAGAACAATGATGTATGCTCAGCAGGCAATACGAGAAAGTGCTGAGAAAATGTATTTTGATAAGGAGTCTTTCTTACGAGCATGTGAGATGCGACTCTGGATGAGAGAGGTCAGACCAGAAAATCTTGGACGTGTGACCGAACTGATTCTAAGAACTAATCAGTTGAATGCAACAGCAGCAAGATACACAAATGAAGAAATACTTGATTTCTACCGGTCTGATGACTACAAAATTTATGCTGTAAATCTTGATGATAAATACGGAGAATATGGCTTGATTGGAGTTGCTCTTGTTCATCGAGAAGATTTCAAATGGACAATGGATGTTTTAACATTCTCCTGCAGAGCAATGGGAAAGACTGTTGAGCAGACATTTCTTACATATCTGATGAATGAGGCCAAAAAGCACGGTGCAAAAACTCTTGTTGGAAAATATATTAAGACAGATAGAAATGAAGCAGTTGAAAAGATATTTGAAGAAGCTGAATTCGTCAGATCACTAGGAAAGAACGAAATGGTATTTTGGGAATACAATTTTGATGAGAGAGGTATTCCAAAGTATCCTGATTGGTTTGAAATCAGTAAATGAAATATTTGACTGAGATAGGGAGCTTGTAAAGAAGATTGTATTTGAAGATACTTAGCAGTCCTAAAAACGTCACTATTTGATACAATTCATAAGCATTACGATGATGTAGATTTTTGCTGACCTAAGATGATTGAGAATATTGAAAAGAACCTGAGGAAGATTGTTGAGGTTTCAACAAGAAAGGCTGCAATTGAAGAATGGAGAGATGCATCAGAGAAACAGAATGTCCCACTGTATAACTATAGGTTCGATCATGTTGAAGAGGTTGTAGATCTTGCAAAGTATATCGCCTCTGACACTGAGGCAAATATGGAGGTAGTCATACTAGCAGCATGGTTACATGATCTAGCAAAACCTGGAATTGGAGGTATTTCAGCACAGAATCATGGAATTGTAAGTGCAAATCTTGCAGAGGAAATTCTTCTTAGAGAAAATATAGATCCTGCAATAACCATTCAGGTTTCTGATGTTATTCGAAAGCATGTAGGGTTGACTATTGAAGAACCACTAAAACCAATCGAAGCTCAGGTTCTTTGGGAAGCTGACAAATTACTGAAATTGGGACTAGTTGGTCTACTCCAGTATGTGCTTAATGGTATTAGAATCACTCCAGGTCAAAATCTGAGAGAAATTGCAAATAATCTAAGAGAATTCCTAACTCTGGCTGAGTGTATTGCTGGATGTGTTGTCACAGAGAAAGGAAGGACAATTGCTGAAAATAGACTTCAACGATTACAACTATTATCAGAGATGCTTGATTCTGAATTGAACCCTCAAGAGAAGTAATGGAAGGTGGCAATCAATGAACTCAAAGGTCGAAACAGTAGGTATTATCGCAATTGGCAATGAAGTATTAGATGGGCTTGTCCTTGATACAAATTCAAATTGGATGGAACTAAGACTTGTAGCTTTGGGTCTATCAATTAAGAGATTAGTATCAGTTCGAGATGATCTTGATGAGATTGGGAAAGCTTTAGGATTCTTGCAAGAAATATGTGATGTAATAATAACGACTGGAGGTCTTGGACCAACACATGATGACATGACGTTGAAGGCGATTGCACTTGCATTAGATAGGGACATAGAAGAAAATATTGAAGCCCTAGAGATTGTTGAAAGACAGTACAAGACTCTTTACGAGAAGGGAATTGTTCAATCACCAGAGATTACTGATGCAAGGAGAAAGATGGCATATGTTCCAAAGGGAGCAACACCTCTTGATAATCAAGTAGGAGGTGCACCAGGAGTCATGATTCACGATGGCGACAATACAATATTTTGCTTACCAGGAGTTCCTAGCGAACTAAAATTCATCTTTGAAGATTCTATTTTGCCTTGGATAAGTGAGAGAGTAAAAAGAAAGTTCTATGAAAAAGTCGTCGAATTTGGTATGCATGATGAGTCAACATTCGCGCCGTCAATCGATATAGTCATGAAAAAATATCCTGGAGTGTATATCAAGTCAATGCCAAAGACTTACGGAACCTCAAAGTCTCTAAGAGTGTGGATTTCAGCTGCAGGTGATGATAGAGAAGAACTTGAACAACTTGTTCTAAATGCTATTGAGAGTCTGGAGGAAACGACTGGAATACCTTCCAGAATCATCAAAGAATAAGAACATGTCTGCCGATAGATATATTCCCTCGTTTTTCATCCAGCAATCACTGGAGAGTACTATCTTGCAGGTAGAATTTACAATTGTCTTTGAGGATATTATTGTCTTCTTCATTGCAATTATTTATGCTGTAATAATTCTGACAATCGCAGATGTTGCCCGTAGAAAATTGAAACTCGGTTCAGACTTCACCCGGAAGATAGTCCATCTCTTTGCAGGAGCAGCAATATGGACTGTTCCGTATTATCCTCATGCATGGGTAGCCACATTTGTAGCACTCACATTCGTCGTTATGCTTGGCATGGCCAACTCTGATAGGTTTGGTAGATTCTTTGCGGCGATGGCAAGACCAGAGGATCTGGAACATGGTAGTGTCAGAGGACCATTCTGGTATGCGGTTTCAATTACAGTCTTGACAGCAATCTTCACATTCACTGGAAATGAAATGACCTATTTTATCCCGGCTGCTGCGATTCATATCATGATGTTAGGAGATGGAATGAGTGCCCCGATTGGTATGCGCTATGGGAAGAACCACACAAAGGTGATCTTTGGTTCAAATAGAAGCATCCAAGGATGTCTAGGTCTCTTCATCTTTGGATTCATCGGAGCAGTAATTGCATTTTGGTGGTTTGGAATTTTCAGCGTGACGGTATTTACACCAGGCGCAGGCTATATCAACATGGTAATTCTTGCTCTAATTGGTGCTCTGACTGCAACCTTAGTTGAACTTTTCAGTCCTAAGGGAACAGATAATATCACTCTACCGATGATATCATGTATCGTGATGTTCTTGGTCGCAGTGCAAATGGGTTTAATTGCATTCTAAAGGTATCAAGAATCAACTACTAATCTATAGTAGTAGGTCTTACCAGAAGTTTCACTGTCGCGTTCAATTCGCAAAACTTGACCAGGTCGAGCTCCAAGTACTTTAGCTGCGGGATCACTTGAATGGACACGTGGTAGTTGCGTCTTTTTTATCTTGTAATGATTTGTTAGCAATTCAACCTCTGTCGGCTCTATAATAACATGAGCCGGAACGAGTTGATGGTCAAATATATCAAAAGATGAGTAATTCCCCTCAACTAGTTCTACTTTCGACGCTTTTGCGTACTTTGTAGATGCTGGAGTAAATCTGGTCCCTCCAACGAGCATTCCTCTTTGAGATTCAACTTCTTCCATCTCTTTGACAAGCTCTCTCACAAGCGCCACACCGACTACGCGTTCTTCTTTTAAGACCCAAACAACATACCTAACTGAAACATCTTTTTTTTGTTTCACTGGATGCATTGTATATCTATCATCATATTCTAAAAGCTCATGAGTGCTAAAACCACGAAGTGCAAGAAGGGCACGAGTCTTCTCGACAATAGTCGGAAAATCAGGCAATATAATTAACCCCGTATCAATAGGAGATTCGGGGGATTGATATAAAGATTATCGAATAGCAAAAGAAATCGTTTAACCACCGCTACCTCTCACAACAAGACGATAATAATAGGACTTACCAGATGTAATGCTCTCTCGTTCTATACGCAGAATTTGCCCAGGTTGCGCACCTAACACCCGTGCTGCGGGGTCTTCAGTACCAATCGTTGGTAGTTGTGTCTTCTTAATCTTGTAATGTGAAAGGACAAGCTCGACTTCTTCATCAGATGCGATCCAATGTTTTGGGACCAATTCATGTTCAAATAAATCAAAAGACGCATAGCCTCCTTCGACGAGCTCAACTTTCGCTACCTGTGCATGCTTACTGGCTGCGGGAGTAAATCTGATACCACCAACTAACATGCCGCGTTGTGCATCAGTCTCCTCCATTTCTTGAGCGAGTTCTTTTACTAGAGCTATACCAACAACGCGAGGTTCTTTTAGAATCCAGACTACATATTTCTTCAAGACACCCTTTTCTTCCTTCGTAGGAAACATAACATACCGATCATCAAACTCAAGAAGTTCAGTGGTCTTGTAGGCACGTAAGTTTAGGAGACCTCTAGTCTTAACAACAGCAGTAGGTAGTTCGAACATGAAAACAAACTCCTAGGAACTTTGCTTCGCCTCTTTCTTTTCAATATAAACATTATCAAGTGTTCAGACTCTGTAAAAGCACTTAGGTATTAGTCATCTTCGTATAGTCGCATGGGCTGACCACAACATACTAGAGTGCCAGCACCTGACTTTTTGACCTCAATAACTTGTTGACAGATGTCACAAACATAAATTCCGCCTTCTTTTGCCATGATACATTCATCCTTTTAGATGCATGAACTCCAGTCTAATGACTCTTTTTTATGGTTTTCTGAATAAAAAAGACTGAAAAATATGCTAATATATTTCCCAGAAATGCATAATAGTAGAAGCACGAAGGATACATATACTCTAATAGCGAAGATGCATAACAACAGGTATGAGGCGATAAGCGTGGCCGGACTGACAAAAGGTATGATTGCCGATGTACATAAGAAGAGGCAGATTAGCCTTCCAGAAGATTTCTTCAACAACTCGGCACTTGACGGCATGAAGGCCGCCATGGTGATTTACTTCGAGAGATCAGGTGAAATTCGCCTTATTCCAATGATGAAAGAAGGCGGGGCTCGAGTTCGACTTGAGGTTGAAAAGGTTAATCCTGCATTGATGCAGACAATGACCCAATTGTTCAAACATCATGATCTTAAGGTTCTCTTCACAACTGGATTTTGTTTTGAAGAAAATCGCTGTATCTATGAGGTCTACTTCTCCGCTGACGATATCAGGAAGAAGGAACCAGACATTAGAAGGACAATAGATAGCATTCCAGGTCTTTATGAAAGCGAATTTGAGATTCTGGAAATTGGACAAGAATGGTGAAACAATATCTAATCACTATGGCAGTCCAGAAGTCGTCAATCACTTGACGATTTGAAAGGCTACATTCTCCTTTACATTTGTTTCAACAACATCCAGCTTCACCTTCAAAAGAGATTCTAAATACCCTTTGATGAACGGTGCAGGATAGAAAGGACTCTCTATTACAATGAGACCAGATTTACTGTAATCTATTGAACCCCAGCCATTTTCTTGTAGTAGTTTGAAAATCAACCCACGATTCTTTGTGTCAGTTGGATTAACTCCATAGAATAATCGCACGACATCAGATACGGGGGATTGACTTCCTGCAGTCTGTCCCAGCTCATACTGGTCAGGGGGGGTCAGTTTAGAGAAGAATAGTGAGGATACAGCTTCTGACTCTAAGACAGACCTAGAGGTATTGACATATATACCTCGCTCATTCCATTTATGCACTGTAAAATCCAGAAACCAGCGGACTGAATCTTCAATTAATTGTGCTCTAGATCTCCCGATTCGCTCCTTGACTAAATCATCAATTCGTTTCACAAGGGACTGACTCATAGTGACACTGATTATTTTCTTCTTGTCTGAATCATCCGACAGAATAATTGCCTCCTGCCAAATAGCCTCACTTTCCTTTAATCATATCAAATAGACAATATTCGAGTCTACTTGGATTAACTATTATACATGCATACCTACTATTTGAACCCTTTGGGGTAGATAGCAACTGCATAGAATAATGACAAAGGTGGACATCTTGTAGATGGCTTTTTGAGAAAATTTGGTGGACCTTACATAATCTAGAACATACATCCGGATACGAGGATGACCTGACACGAGAGTGCCATTGCAGAGTCATCACCAGTGCCATCTCCTAGGAGGGCAACAAGCTGGTATCCAAGTTTTTCCAACTAACAATGAACGGCACAAAATTGATTCCAGACAGCACACAATCAGTGAGTCAATCACGGAAAGCTTCTTTGCTTTCTATGCAGAGGGAAATTGGATGACAGATGACTTATTGTGAACTCTGGCTTGAATCACCAGGAGGGACTTCCTCATTTCGAGTTGCATTATTGGCTCCAGATGAGTTCGAATTACCTGAGGGTTTTGTTCTAAGTGATGCACAGATAGATTCTGAGAAGAAATTGTATGTATCAAACTGGTTTGAGGGAATTATTGCCGCAAAGAAAGCAATTGATGTAGCCGCACAATTTTATTCTGATAGAGATCTGAAATTCTTGTACTTTCGAGAAATTAGAAGACCGGTGAGTGAATAAAAAAATAATAGAGAGAGGGTGAACCCCCCTCTAATCTTTATGTTATAGGCCAGTCTATTAGCCCTAGTAAATCAGGAGCAATTAGAACTACTACTCCAACTCCAATAGCTAAAAGCCCTACAATGATACTAACGGGAGTTGATGCAAAGATTTTTCCAATCAGTTCTATCAATTTGAGTATCAATCCGCTAATGACATATATTATAACGAATATGATGGCTCCTATAATCAAGAGTCCTTTACCAGATATCAGGAAATTAATGATGTCTGCAACATAAGGGACAGCCATAAGTAGGGGATCGTTTGTCAATGGTTGAACGAACCCGTACATTGTTGCTACTCCAAAAACAGCTACTGCCAGAGCAAATACTAGAGCGAGAGGAAACTTAGAGAGCACTCTCATGACCAGCGTAAAGCCCATCAGAATTAGCACTCCTGCAACAATCACTGCACCAGGTTGTACAGTCCATACAACATATCCAACAAATATGTCTAGGATACCCACGAAGAAGCCTATGAAGGTTCCAACGTGAACAAGTACATCAAAAATCGAACCTAATAACGGGATTGGATCTGTAATGTTCTCTAATAGCCAGATGGCTAAGAGACCTCCTGATAGTATGAGAACCCATGCTAGCACCCAGTCATTCTGGAAGAATAGCATGATATCAGCGAGGGTATAGTCAAAAAATGGTATTTGAAGCATGATAACACCTCAACCTAACTAGAATCTGGATTGGCACAGCTACAAATAAACTATACTACACCAGACTCAGACCCATCAAACTGGAGGATAGTGCGAGAGATATCCAAAAGAGTAGAGTGCATATTAGTGCCATAACTATAGGACGTGAACCGTTTACCATACGAGTATTCTGGTATCCCATGGATAATGTAGTAATGCCCAAGGATCCTAATAGAGGAGCAGTATCAAGTAAAGTGATTGCACCTGAGATAAAACCCGGTCCTTGACTTAGCAATGATCCAATATAGAGGAATGGCGCAAGCGAGGCAAGCATTCCAAGCACAGCAGCACTTGTTGTAGTGAGGATATACACTTTCATTTTCTGTGCTGCGATAATTGAGTCACGCTCTTTGGCCACAGCAGACCTCTTTACTAAACGAGCTGCAATTCTTGTAATCCGTTCACCAGCACTAAATGCAGAGGCTTCACACATCAGAGAGATCATCTTGATCATCTGTGACACGCTCTGCCCAAGAGCCGCCTGACCAGCAAGTTCTAGGCCTTCAGATACACTAAGACCTTCACGATGCATTGCATCATTTGCTATATCAACAAGAGTTTGTGCCTTTGGTTCTAAGTCATCTCGAACTGAACTAAGAGCAACCTCTAGAGTATCGCCAGAACTAAGATGTTGGCCGAGCAAGATCATAAAATTAAGGAATTCATCATATTCTGTAACAATCTCTTTTTGAGTAGGTGAAAGAACTGATTCATCCCGTGGTCGGTCAAAGTAAGCTGAGAATTGTCTAGAGAATCGACTTCTAAGAATGGCATTCAATGCTACGAAGATGGGTGCAATCAGTAATACTACAAGGTTTGTAGCATATCCGGCAAGAGATACGGCTAAGGTGAACATTATTGGAACATAGGTTACGAGTGCAGCAACAATCAGAAGACGGCTTTCAAGTTCCAAGTTCTTTTGCCGGAGAGCTAAATCTGCTTCGAAGGACTCACCGGAGAGGTCGTCAAGAAGGTCGGTCTTTTTCTCAAGGGATGATACAATTGCTGTGAAATACCTACGAATATCATCAGAAGGTTGATCTTTCGCAAATTCCATAAGACATGTTTCGGGAGGTATGCCTTTTGTGATTTTGTCCAAAATATTACTGAAAGCCTTTGATAGGTATGGATGATCAGACTGCGATACCATCTCAATCGCATCAAAGATTGTGCCGCCAGTCTGAAATACTAGGATGAATTGTTCAAAGACAAGATCAGCCTCTTCAGACAGCCCTAATTTGTAACTATTCATCATTGATACGGGATATGAGATAACGATATAGTATGTAACTACACAAGCCATTGCTGAGAGAGGAATTGCAACGAGAAGGTTGACTCCTAAGATAATTAGAGCAATTAGTGAACTGAATAGTACAAGTAATGCAGAGAAGTATGCTGCAGCAATAACACCTTGTATTGATAGAGTCATTAGAGGGGCGAGAAACTTGACAGCACGTACGAGGTCTCGGTCATCAGTTCTCCCACCTATATGTGAGAATGGAGGAATCCTCGAACTAAGTCTACACAATCGCTCGTATATCACTTTGAAAGTCCTCAATTATCAGATTCAGTCATGACTCTCTTAAATTGCCCGATTAAAAAAGTAGAGTGGTTCCTCGAATTTTCCTGATGATTATCCGAGGAACGCCTTGACTTATCTAACTTCGTCTGCGGATTAGCCAGATGACAGCAATTATGCCAACAACAATCAGTAGCAGTGCTACAAGTCCTCCAGCATCACCATCAGTTACCATTGTCGATCCAAGATTGGTATAGGCAACATATACAGGATCTTGCTGAACTCGTAATCCGTTCCACTCAGGGAAAGTGACTGCATACCACCAATCACTATTGACAAATGCAGTACCATTTAGTGCACCTTGTGCCATATCGCCTACTGAGGAGTAGGTCTCTCGTATGCTCTCAGATAGTCCATATGCCATGTGAGCAAAGATAAACGCGGACAGTGGTAGCTGCCAGGCAACCAGAATCAGATCACTCAATCTTGCACCAAGAAGACAATTGATTGCTGTTTCATCTTCTGAAACGACATCCCAAGGATCTGTTGTTTCATTAAATAACGAGTATTGACGACCAAGGCCAATATCGAATGCGCGTTCACTGGCACCAACTACTATGCTAATGTTATCGTCCATTGGCATTGTTGAAGTTGGAGCTGTGATCGTGTTTCCATTTGATGCTCTTGTCACCCGAAATTGTGAAGTGAATATTGAGAGATAGTGTACTGCAGATATCTTCATAGAATCGATGATGATATCACTAGGTTCAACAGGAGCTCCGAGAAATTCCATCTCGTGAACCTGTCCAATTGTATACAGACTCTCTGCTTGAACAGTTCCATCTTCGTGAATCACAATATCATATTCTATAGTCAATTCACTAAGCAGAACTCTCATAATAGGAACCCCAAGAGTAAACCAGAACCAGAATGGACTATTTGCATCAACAATCCTGCATGTCAAATTATAATAGCTCATCCCAAATCGATAGTGACCATCACTGATTTTCGTCGCAGGAATTGGAACAACAGATGGTTCAACTCCGAAAGTAGTATCCTCACTGAAAGGTACAACATACCAAGCAGTATCATGTCCCATGTCTGGAAGATTGTTACTTCCATAGGATTCATTGTGACACAAGAGGAAGGCAAAAATAGCGCCTATGAAAACCTCTCTGTCTTCAGGCGTTTTATAGTGCATACCAAACAACTGGTACGGTAAGATTAGCTTTTGACCAGTTGACATATTCGCATTATTGAATGCAATCAAAAATGCCTGGAACTCATCAACATGTACATATGATGCAGTAAAGCTTGCAGTTCCATTATCATTTTCAATCACAATGTCATCATTTGTCCAGTACTCATCATCAAAAGTATGTCCAAACAGAGCCTCTTCATCACCTGCTTCCCAGGCGTTTGCGAGTGGCATTGATGCGAATGGCATGACTAGTAGAATTAAGACCCAAAGGGTCATCAGTTTTATCTTACTAGCGTGCATATCAAACTCTCCACATCATTCTAGTAATTTTCATATTAAAAGCAAATGTATGATAGATACATAAACAATTATTAAAGGAAATCAGTCAGCTTTGTCTGATTCATATAATCATTATAGAGTTGGCTCTTTGCTAGATATCTTGAGAGGGGATTTCGTAAGTGTTTACCAATCTCTATAGTAGCTTCATCTATGCTAAGGAATTTTTTGACTCCAGATGCTAGTGCTCGTTTTGCAATCTCACGAAACCGCCAGACTCCAAGTGGAACCCATTGTTGAGGATCAATCTCCATAAAGACAATCACTCCAGACTGTCTTCGGATTTTGCTGAGATATTCTAATGCAGGCAGTCGAGTGGCATAGTAAGCACCAACAACATCTTTTGCGTAATCTTTCCGACCCTTTACATACTCGTAATCATTGATTATTGTGGGATTAAGACCACCTAACCAGCACTCCATGGCTTCAAATTGCCAACCACCGGGATAGAATAACAGAGCAACAGTGTTACCAAGAGCATGATCAATACTAACAAGAAAATCATTGATAGACCGATTTCTAAGCACCTGTTTATGGAGACGACGCCCAACGATATCATCAACTGCGGTGATGCTCCATTTTGTTGGAACCAGTTTCCTCTTCTTCCTTTGACCTAAGACTCCAACTGATAGTAGTCTTGTGATATGTTCCTGTCTAATGCCATCATTAAAGAGGTCTAGGACGCCACCCACAGCTTTTAGATCAGTATCAGAAGTAACTTTTTCAACGACTCTTGGTATTTTGGGATTGTCTTCAAGTCTGAATCGGTCCAGAGGAGCAGAGGGGCCTATTGGTAAAGTTGCATCAGAGAAGACTGAAGTAAATGAAGGTCTCTTCAATAATGTTGCTTCAGAAAAAAGGGATGATTCAGAAAGAGCAAGAGTCTGAGTCTCTGCGAGTTCTCGACTAGGATTAACAGCAGAATCGACCGGAATCATTTTCTTTGTACGAACAAGACTAAATCGAAGTGCAAGTATCTCGTCTATACTTCTGTTTAACCAGAGGTCAGGCCGTTCCATTAGAGGGGCTTCATCTACACGAACAGGCGGAATGAGCGGACCGGCTAAGACCTTAGGATATCCAGACTCTCCAACGAAGATTGAGGGCGGTGAAGAACCCAGGAGATCTTGTCCTGTAAATGCTTCATCAATACGTGCCATTGCTCGAGCGCGCATCACCAATGGACAGGGTCTGATTCCACAGAGGGCTCGATGCCCCATACACTTTGAACATACTCTCTCATCATAGGATTCTCTCTTTGGTTCTTTTGGAGAGGATTCAAGCTTCATCTGTGGCATTTAGTATCTACCAGCAATACGTATTTTCATATAGATGATGTATTATGTCCTTCTAAGGATTTGGAACTATATCTATCGCTCACAACAACCGAGTTACTAGAACGGTTTCATCAACCAGATCTTTCGGGTTTCGTAGAATACCAAGAGGATTGCTATAATACTCACTGTGATGAACATGAGGTCTCCACCAGTTGGAGGCCAAGATAAGAAAATAAAAAGATATACAATTAACATAGCTGAAAAGAGAGTTCCAAGGAATAGGAACCTAGGTAAGAGCATTGTTCCTAATTTAATGAATAGAGATAATGAACCAACACGCACAGTCTTTGAGATACTATAGATACCATCTGCGTCTTTTTTAACTAGATCAAGCTCAGATAACTTTGTGAGATGATGAAGGGCAAGGCTTGGACTTGAGAAGCCAAGTTCTCTCTGTACTTCTCTAACGCCCATTTCACCCTGAGAGAGGAGAAGTGCGTAAACACTCATTGTGCGCCCTTTTAGAAGTTTAGCAACTATGTCTCTCTCTGATTCTTCGCTCACATCATACACCATTCGATTGACATTAGTCTAGTATAATACACCTAACCAAATAAAATAGAGAGGATAGGAGCAAAGATCATCACTCAGGGTAAGAAACTGTATTAGTGATTGCTTCATAGAGGTTTTGAAGAGGCACTTCGAGGTGTCCATCTTCGTTGAGCCAGAATCCTTCACCCCACGAGATTACTGCAGGTTCACCATGGAAATCAGTAGTACCACTCCATGTTCCATTTCGCATATACGCGAATCCATCTCCACTTGTAAAACCGAAGTAGAAACAAGTGTTATCATTGAAGTAGACGGTAATATAGAAATCGATAGGCCAAGTGTGTGGCCAATCAACGCTTGGATGAGTAGTTGCTTCTACCATTTGTCCGATACCATCATCGATTATCGAACCACTTAGACTATTCCATTCATTCTCAGTGAGTGTCCCTTTGCCTACAATATTATCATAATATGGATGGAAAAGGATATTGATCTCTCCACCAGTTTCATTCTCCGTCATATACACACCATCAACATATGCTCCAGGATGAACAGAGTTATAGTATGTTGAGAGATTCAAATTCACGAAAGTTGAGTTACACATCCAATAAAAGACAACATTATCCCGCATTGAGTTTAGATACACTGCAGCTCTTGCGCCTAATCCATTAACAGGATTAGTAGGAGTTGTTGTTGTTGTTGTAGGTGTTGTTGGAATGATACCTCCTCCGGGTAGATTTATCGCCACGATAAGGACACCAGCAGTGATTATCACAGCAACAATTGCCGATGCTAGAAACTTGTTCGACAGTCCAGTCTCATAATTTCTCATTGATATTCCACATCAAGAATATAGAATTAAAAGGATATTACTCTACGTTTTGTACAGTATGTACAAAACATTGAACAATCAATTCAGTCTTTTACAAAAGCATATGATGTCTGGTGAGTGATTTATGATATGCTTACAAGAAGAGAAGAAATTACTAGATATCTTGAAGCGGCAGAATATCCTATAACAGCACAAGATCTCTGTGAAAGACTTGGTCTCAAGAAACGGTCAATAATCTATGAAGATATCGACCATATTGCTCGTTCTGTTAAACATGAAGGGAAAGAGGTTATTGTTCGTCCAGCTAGTTGTGGAAAATGTCACTTTGTTTTTTCAAAGATTCATTCTGCAAAAGCACCTACAAAATGCCCAAAATGTAAATCTGAGTGGATACTTGCCCCAGCATTTCTTATCAGGAAGAAAAAATAGAAATTATTCATCAAATTTGTGAACTCTCTTTACTCCTGCTCCCTCACGTTTGATATCGATTACTCTAGTGACAACATAATCAGAGAGACCATATTCATCTTCTTCTACATAACCATGTACAATCACAGGCACTCCAACCCGAGGTAAAAACTTGCATCTATCCATCACGTTAGCAGAGAGGCGAATTGTATAGGTTTTCCCAGTTTCTTCATCTTGTATGACAATATCTGTAGAGCCATACCATTGGGATGCAGTAATGCGAGTTGTTCGACTACGCCCAATTTCTCTGACTACACCTCTTACAACAGTCATAGCGTTTCACACTCCCAGGGAGGTAGCAATTTTCCGTAACGACCACCCCCACCCGATTCGTAGCGAGCTGAACCATCTCGATACGATCTAATCATAAGAGCCAATCGTTTGTTTATATTTTGGATCTCCTCTATCTTTGCGCGGGTTAGGATAAAAGTTTCAGAGCCAAGTCTTTCACGAACAGTATCATAGAGACGTATTGCACTTTTTGATCCTTCAGATTTCACTTCTAGAGCGGTCATTATGATATCTAACAGGGGGGCTATGCGCAAATATGGTGGGCGATGTTTGGGAGATTTTGAAACACCGACTCCTATAGCAGCAGCTCTATCACGTACACCCAGACGTAGAAACCTTCCATCTACAGGACATTTTACTTTTCTTTTGTGAATGTCAACAAGAATCTGTTTTGCTTCATTTTGATTGACACAGTACATATAGATGTTCAAATCATCGAAGCTAGGAGAGTCATCACCTGTTTCAATGATTAGTGTTCTTCGGCATTTTGAGCAGTACGAGAGATAGTACTTACCCAACCGAGGATTTAGCCCAACATTTAGTAAAGCCTTTCGACCGTGTTCACGCTTGATTGCTTGTTCAACTTCTTCAAAGGTTGGAGCCTCCATTTCAAAACGTACAAACTCTCTTCCTAATTTGCTGGGGCTTGGTGAGTGAGCATCACTCGAGGTTATGTATGTCAGTCGGTGCAGCTCTGGAATACAATCAGCAATTGTAGAATCAGCGGAGAGACCTAGCTCTAGGAAGTGGATATGAGGGGTTTCCTCACCATAACAGGTAGCAAGAGTTGTATGCTTATTTTCTCTGAAGATAGACCGATAAGGAGTGAATGCATGAGCAGGACCAAGCATTCCACGAACATCGCGGACAATGCCTGCAATTTCAGCACCTGTAAGATTGACCCGTGGTCTACCACCCCATTCATCATTAAGATTTGGTGAATAGGGACTCAGATGATTTCGAAGTTCTTCAACAGCTTCAAAATCGGGAAGGAGCACGAGATGATGGATTGATTCTGTATCTTCAATTTCAACTGTAAGAATGAATGAAACAGTCTCATACTCCAAAGTATCACCCTTCTGAGTGAGATTCTGTTTAAGATGTGAAAGCCACTGAGGCTGTGTTGCATCACCCGTACCAATTATGTGCAGACCCTTTGCTATAGCTCCCTCAGCAATCTTTGGAATTGTCATGACTTTACTCACTCCAATTGAATGGAGGGAATGAATGTGTAGGTCAGCATCATACTGAGGCATCAGAATGTCCTCAAATGTTGATTATTACTTTTGTAACGGATGGTTGCGATGCAAACTCAAAAGCTTTCGTTCCATCTTCAAGTCTGAATTCTTTTGAAATGAGCTTTTTGACTTCAATACGACCCTTTGCTAATAGATCAATTGCTTCATCAAAGGGACCACGACTTGAGCCATAAATGGTGATTTCTCGATTTACTACGTTAGTGGGATTAAATGGAAATGAATGGCCGTGCATGCTCTTCAATGCGACAATGCCACCATTTCGTACAATATCAAATGCTGTTGTTATACCATCAGTATTACCTGTAGCCTCAATAACTATCCGGGGACCTATCTCATTTGTCTTCTTCATGATTTTTGATTTCCATGAGTGTTCAATGACATCATATGTATTTTGAAGACCGAGTTGTCTTGCGAGTCCTAGCTGCCATCTATTACGACCAATTATATGCACGTCAGCTCCACTAGCATCATATACCTGAGCTTGAAGTAGAGCAAGTTTCCCGCTTCCAATAATGACAACTGGTTCATTTTCTTTAGCTGGTGCAAGTTCAATTGTACGAAGTGCAGAGGCAAGAGGTTCTACAAATGTGGCATCTGTGACATGTAGACCTAGAGGAAGGGGATGGATTAACTCAGCTGGAACACTGATGAACTCAGAGAGACCTCCGTCACAAGTAATGCCCAGCGTTTCTTTTAAAGCACACAGATGTCGCTGACCACTTCGACAGTACCAACAGCGTCCACAGGAGATATCAATCTCAGTTGTGACTAACATACCAGGTTCAAAATCAGGAACTGAACTCTCATGAATTGCTCCAGATATCTCATGACCTAGGACAAGTGGTAAATCAACTTCATAGTCACCTCGCCAAATTGCGAGATCAGTACCACAGATGCCAACAGCACGTACTTCAATGCGAACGTCACCAGGCATAAGAGGGGGAATTGGTGTATCAGCTATCTGAAAACCATCAGGGGTGAGCACGAGCGATTGCATAGCACTTTACACTTTGTTACTTACTATTGAATAAACCCTTCGACCTAACCATTCTCTAACACACATCATCACCCAGATTGACTTATGTGATGACAAGGTTGTGGATGAAGATGAAAGAGAATATGTAGAACACTACACTTTACTACTAAGAGTCGATAATTATAGATGAGGTTTAGAAGAGATTGAGTGTTCCAGTTGTATTTAATCGGCGTTTGGGAATGAATGAGATTAATCTGCTGTTTGATTTGATTGATAATACCGAAAGTAGTGAAGTAGTCAATCGCGATCAAGCCTCAAAATTCTTCCAGTTGGGTGAAGCAATTGCATTCATGTCATCAATTGATGACGAAGCAATTGGAGGTACCATTGTCTATAGAGATCGATCAAGATTGGGTATGGTTCTTGCTGCAATCGGAATGAAAAAAGAATATCAAGACATCGGAATATATACTGTAATCAAATCATCACTGCCCTTTTTTAGGACTGTTGCAATAAGAGACGTTGATGTAGTTGTTTCAGAAAGACCAATGGAAAACAACTTAGGATTCCCTTTGTGTTTTTGTCTACCTTCTTGGACAACATCAGTCCTTGAGAGAATTGGATTTGTCAAACAACAGGAACTTTTCAGCTGTACTCTAAAGATTGGTCCAGAAGACGCGTCTAATCATAAAGAGATACAATGGGATAGTAAACCAAACTTTGAAGGAGCTAGGTCACTCATTTGGGATGAGGGAAAGACCTTGGGGTTGATGAACTCTTTAGTGTGGATGTCACTTGATTTTGCGGCTCATACAAAGACTTTGCGTACTCTAACAGATGAGAATGCAACGAAATTCATTATTAGTATATATGATTCTGAGGGAATAGCTATAGTTGGAACATTAGCTGCAAAAGAGAATTTCTGGGTAAGCGATAAGGCTTCAAACATTCTTGCTTCGACTATTAAAGAAACAAGGGCACTAGATATCAGATTCCCTCTCATTGGGAAAGGTCAGATAGAGATGTTGAAAACCGTGACAGAGGAAATAGGAGGGTTTCTTAAGAAGGAATCAATAACACTTATGCGGAGAAGACTCTAACCAATATTTGTAGGAAACCCTTTTGTTGTGACTGAGTAGTCATCCTAGAGGTCATTGCATGTCCACTCTGATTGTGAGAAAAGTCGGCAGCGGCTTTTTTATCGAATATGGTGATGTCCGCTTAGCACTAGATACTGGCATTAAAGGTGAAACCACCTTACTATCACACTCGCATTCAGATCACATTAGTGGATTAACAAATGCGGATCATATTATCGCAACAAAGGAAACGTTTGATACGTGGGACGCAAGAAGTAACAATTCCTTCAGCAATAAGACAGGGATTAAGATAGGTGATATGTTCGGTCAGATTGGCGTAAACATTACAGCCCTGAATGCAGGTCATGTGTTAGGTTCAACAATGTTCCTCATGCAATTCAATGATGGTCTGAAAGTTCTTTACACTGGCGATTTTAACAATGTGGATAGCCTTGTTCATACTGCTGCAAAACCTGTCGAAGCGGATGTACTTATTACAGAGGCAACCTATGGAAAACCAGAATGGATCTTTCCAGAGAGAAAAGGGGTGTATCATAATATCCTTGATACAGCAACAACAATAATGGATAATGGAAGAATCCCTGTTTTTAATGCGTACTCATTAGGAAAAGCACAGGAAGCAATTGCACTCCTTCAAAGTGGAGGATTTCGTGTCATCACAGGAAATTCAAGCATTGATAATGTCTGTCATGTCTATAAGAAACATGGAGCTGATCTTAGACACTATTCCCTGCGTTCTCAGGATATTGATGAGATGTTAAAATCGGGAGCTGTTGTTGTCAGCTCATCAATCAAGCACACAATCCAGAACTTGCAGAGGATTCAAGACAAGAGAATAGCTAAGTACTTCGAAGAGCACATGGAATTATACAGCCTATCAGGTTGGACACTTGGTAAATTCAGAGAGAGGGGATTCCCATTGAGTGCGCATACTGATTACTCTGGATTGATTGAGTTTGCCAAAAGAGTAAATCCAAGAGTTGCCTATGTTTTTACAGGTAATGCTCGAGAATTCTCGATACATCTTTCAGAAGAAGGTGTCAATGCAGTCCCCTTGGAATAGGTGAGTATCATGGAAGATCATATGTCTGAAATGGTTGAACCAGTACACGCAGAATCATTCTTTTCTGTTTCACAGACAGGAGAGATTCATGAACGTCTTAATTTTGAATATCTTGACCTGAGCAATTATTATCGAAAAGTGATTAGGGATGAAGACCTCCTCGCACAAGAAGTAGAGAAACTTGTGAGTAATATGCAATTCTTTTTAGATAAGGAGAGAGTAGAGATCAATGGTGAGAGAACAAGGTCTCAAGTTGATTATTGTGATATCTACCTCAAAGGAGATACAGAGGTAGTATCCATTATGTACCTCATTGACTTTGCTGGGCGATTTGATAAAGGAGATAACACAATAGAAACTTGGTTGGAAGAGGAAGTAGCACCCTATGATTTTGAAATAATTTGGAGATTTCCAATCGGTACAAAAATCACTGAAGTAGAAACAAATCTAGAATTTGAGATCTATGAAGATATAATCAGCCTTTGGGCCATGGAAGGAGATGAGGTCGGAGGATATGAGAAATTGGTCTTTGAATTTCCCAAAGTAGTTCTCGACACCAGGTGAATTGACATGCAGTTCATAGGATTATTGCAGTTACTGGGTTGGATCTCGATAATCTTCGGAATCCTCATTCTATGCATGGCATTTATGAAGATGACAAATACATCGGAAACTGGAGGATATGAAACTAAAACAGAAAGTAAGGGTGTTATTCTCATTGGACCAATTCCAATTGTCTGGG
Organism: Candidatus Thorarchaeota archaeon; assembly: GCA_004524595.1. The sequence continues at coordinate 29,997 of SDOA01000015.1, forward strand.
GTTATGGAAAGAGAGGGTGGTTGATTGCGGGAATTATCGGGATTATTCTCTTCATTGTTCTGTTATTAGTTTTCAATTAACCACTCCAACCACACTCAGGACAGAACTTACTTCCCGCCAATGTTCTTACGACTTTCCCATTCATGATGCACTCAGGACAAATGTTCAGTGGTTTATTACAGGTTGGACAAATTGTTCTCTTATTGAGGTCTCGAATGCACCATATAGTCCCGCAGGTGTGACACTTAATCGCATGGTCAAGACAGTACTCATTTCGGCAGTGGTCACACTTGATTTTTGCTTTTTCGCGACATACAGTACATGATTTGACCATTTCTAACCCTCGTAATAGTGCCGTTAGCATCTCCAAATAAGTCTAATCCCATGTATGTTAGTAATACACAAGCCATACCAAGTCTCATAGACTAATGAGATACTGAAAATAATGGAGAGATCTCAAGTGATCTTCATGTGTATGAATTGTGGAAAGACATCAGCAGATATTGACATGGTTCTTCAAGGACAATGCAGTTGTGGATGCACTCATTTTCATCTTGTTTCAGAAGACCGTTCCGAGTTACCACCAGCACTGAATAACAAAGAAACAATCCGAAGAGACCTCCATAAATGGATTGATCTTAATCTGGATTCAATGCCACCTGAGCATGTAGGAAATATAAGAGTACTATTCGAAATTGATAATGAATAAGTTAGTCAGTAGTTGATTCATTGGTCTCTTCTTTGTCAAGAGGGCGTTCTATTCGTGCAATTTGACTATTAATCTCAACACTCAAATCGGTTTTGCCTGCAACATCAGCTATTCTCTGAACAGCTCGTAGACCATGAATCAAGGAGTCCAGCCAAGAGAAGATGTCACCAGGGTATGCCCACAATTCAAAAGAATCGTGGAGTCGTGTGGCTAGACCAGAAGGATTCATTCCTTGTTTTCTGTACTCGATTAACCAACGACCTAGTTTGATCTTAGCATGGTCGCATTCTGGAAAATCCCTGCAACCGCAGTTGAAGAACGTTGTTGTCCACTTTCCGAATACTTCGAATACCCATTGAGGTAATCTACCAGCTCCACTCTGTGGCTTGCTTAAATCACTAATCTCTGTGAAGACTCCGGAAAACAATCTTGTTGGCATATGAGTGCGATATGCTGCATTGATCTCTTCCTGTAATTTATTGCTTAGATACACGTTCTCAAACGGTTCCAGCATTATGGCAATATCAAGCACATCATAAGATGCGGTCAATTTCATAACTTCAAGACCCATACTCGGAGTCAAGAAAGAGAGTGATGTAGCACGTCCAAGTTCTGTTGGATACACACCTCCTTCTTTTACACGAATCATATGGGTCTTAACAAGATGCTTCAAAGCTTCAGAAGGAGGTACTGACATCGAAAGCATTCTCATGTAAGTCCGTGCAACTGCTTTTAGGTCCACTAACCCTGTAGAACAGATTGTGGCTAAGATTTGTTCAGCACTTGTTTCTTTATCTGCAAATGGCTCTACATCTTCAATTATTCCATTTAGCAAACGAACAGCAACTTCATCCTCATACCCATCTTGACCACTATGATATTTTTTCTCAGGTTCTACAAGCATATAGACTCGGCCGCGATCGTGTTTTCCAAGCCTACCAGCACGACCTAGCATCTGTTCGAATTCAGCTGTTGATAACCAGTCTGCACCCATTGCTAGAGATTCAAAGATTACTTGAGATGCAGGCAAATCGACTCCAGCCCCAAGAGCTGCTGTTGTGACCACACAAGCATAACGTTGTTTTTCATAAGAGGCTTCGATACTTCTTCGTTTCATGTATGAGAGACCACCATGATACACTGCACAAGATACTCCGTGTTCTCTCAACCAATCACTCAGCGCATGTGCGCGTCTACGAGAATATGTAAATACAATTGATTGACCTTTGTTACCATGACTACTGATGTGTCTAAATTCCTCATTAACAAGACGACGTATTATGTTTCTCTTTTCCTCATCACTACGAGCAAAGACAAGATGACGTTCAAGAGGCACCGGTCGCCCTTCATATTCGACCAGTATGAATCCCAATTCTTTTGCTAGATTTTCTGGAGTTCCCACTGTTGCAGATAGAGCAATATACTGTGCTTTTGGATAATGAAATCTCATTCGCGTGATTATTCCGTCTAATTCAGGGCCTCTCTCAGGATCCGCAAGATTCTGAATCTCGTCAATGATGATAGTTTTAACCTCACCCAAGTCTGAGAGGTTTCCAGATCTGAAGATTAGATCAAGAGCTTCATAGGTTGCGCAAATGATGCCTGCTTTTGAGATGTCAGTATCTACAATTGGCTTACCCTCCTTTCCCACATCAAGTCGGGACATTCCAACTTTGATGCCGGTTCTAAGTCCAAGGGAACGATATCGTTTCCTGAACTGATTGTACTTTTCATTTGTCAGAGCAACGAGTGGAGACATGTATATCATTTTTCCCCCATTCATTGCTTTTGGGATCCCAGCAAGCTCACCAAGCAAGGTTTTACCAGATGATGTTGACGAAACTATCAATAGATTTGCATTTTTGAATAATCCTGTTTCAATAGTCTTCACTTGAATGGGCAGCAAGCCTTCTAAACCGCTTTCTAGAAGTATTTTCTTAAAATTATCAGGAATCGGTAAATCTTGAACGTCTTTCTTCTGGAAATGCTCAGGTGCGGCAATTGTATCAATTAGAGTCAAATCAGTTTCCTTTGTTGGGTCAAATCCCGGAGTGAGCATTTCGATTATACGAGGTACAGATTTGACACGAGAGACCTGACGCTCAATTTGATTCATCATTGCTCGTGACATTTTGATGCCAAGTGTTCGTAACTCGGTCTTTAGATCAGCTTGTCCACAGGATAAACAGGTCACTTGATTTACTGTAAGTTTTACAGCATTCCGTTTTGTAAGGATGGTAAGCCTATCATCTCGAAGACAATGTTGACATGTATGCACAACCCGAGGTTCTGGCGTTTCCAATCTTTTTAGAAGGTCTTTCAAATCATTGATGAAATCTGGTGTCTGTTCAATCGGAATTATAATACCCTTTGCCTTTCTTAGAACATCATGAGCTTCTTTTTGTTGATAATAAATGGGTTTGTTGTATTTCACAAACCAGAACCGTTTGATCTCTAACAGTCCTGATTCTCGATAACCAAACTCAATCATTCCACCAAGTGTTGAGCGCTGACGATCCCTTAATACGTCTGAAAAGATATCAATCCTTGTTGAGAACTCCTGTTTTGTTGCTCTCAAAACAATTACATAGGATTTTGATAGACGCTTCTGAATATCAGCATCAGCTACTTCCAACGAGTTACCTCATTAAAAAAAAATCAAATCAGTACAAGACACTTGTGGTTGTCACAACTCGAAAATAAATTTCTCCTTTTCATTCTGAATGGCTTCTAGAGTTCGCTCATATTCAGAACCAATTGCTTCCATTCCAGTTCTTGAATCGGTACCAGCTTTCTCAACAATCATCCAATCCATCATGATCTCAATGTCAGAGAAACTAGTGAATTTATAGAAGGGCATAGCCAACACCTTTGTTCTTTCAATACTCTGTAATTTCAACTTTGGAAAATTCTTAGCAAATGGACGATATAGAGCTCCACTGGTTCCACCAAGAATGAATTTAGCTCGCTGCATTCCTGAGATATAAGAAACATTGATTTTCTTGAAGATCTCTTCATAATGTGCAGTCTGCGGAATATTTGCTTCGGTTTTTATCTTAGCAAGTGCATCTCCAGCCAATACATTTCCTCGTTCTAAAACAAGGTTTCTTAGTAACGTAACAATCTCTTCCTGTTTCTTTGTACCCAGGGGATCAATCACTTCAGGATTAACAATGTCCACTTGTGGTAATGGCTCATCATATCGCAACTGAGTCGGATCAAATAATAGGCAGGAGATATATTCTAAAACATCAATCTGGATACCACCCTTCTTTGCTATTCCTTTGAAAATGCCAGGACCAATCAGAATTGAATACACTTGAGTATCACGAATGATTGACCATAATTGAGAAGACATGATGAGGGCTTTTCCTGTAAGATCTGCTCCTTTGAAAGCACCTACTTCAAAATCGTAGGACTCAATATCGATCAACCAGTAGACAGGAGTTTGTTTCATCATAGCTAGGAATCAGCCTCTAAAACATTCGTTTCGATAAAGTCATAGACCAAGATAATTGCAAGAGAATCACGTTCAGAAACAAGTGCTTCAATCAGTTTTGACCGTGCAATTTTAATATCCTCTTCTATTGAATGAGCGCTCACACCAAATCTGTCCTGTATTTCTGAAAAGCATTGCTCAACACAGGCCATAATATCGTTACCCTGATATTTTAGAACTCGAAGAACCCGTCCTATTTTTCCTTGGAGGTATTCTTTTCGTTCATCACCCTTCCGTCTTCTTGCTAGTTTAATATCCCGCTCAAGAAAGTCAAATGGAGAGGTCAGGTCAGGTTCAGCCTTATTACCTCTTGTGGATCCAACTCCAACATCAACAAAGGGAGAACGGTCACCTCTCCCACTCTGGGGGCGTGGAACAAGATGCAATAAGAAATGTGAAAACGCTCTCAGAGTCAATTTTTCAAGTGGTTGCTCTAACTCTTGAATTAGTTTGTCAACTCTTCCAATAGATGCATCAATAGTGAATGAGTCAGAAGCCTTTGTCAGTGATTCTCTGAGAAGTCGGAAAAAAGCTTGGTTCCGTTTTAGAACCTGAATAAATTTACCATTAAGAGTACTTCTATTCCATTTTGTTATTGCTTGTCCAAAAGCTACAGCAGCATCCGCGCTAGTAGACTTAACATGCTCTTTTTGCCATTCCTCTACAATTGGAGAGATGAAAGTCTCTGCGATTTTAGTTCTTTCAGCGATGATAGACAACGCTTTTTCGACTTCAATAATATTCTTTTCAATAACATCCTCCAAGTTTGAGAGACTTCGAGTCTGAATCTCAAGCTGCCGAACGAATTTTCCATGGATGTGTGAAATCCAACGCCCTTCGATAAGAGCGAACTCCATGACATTTCCAGACAAATTTGGTATTGCTTCATCTACGGATGCCCTACGTTCAAGCTCGCTAGTGAAAAGATCAACTGCGTGACGCAGGTTTAGGATTCCATCCATATTGATGAGATAAGCAATCATAGCAATTTCGAGAGGACAAGACAATTCTTCTGAAACCTTTCTTGCATCACTATCAGGAACTCGCTTGACTCGTTCTCGTAGATTCACATAAGTATCTGCAAATTCCTGAATTAACCTCTGACGGCTTTCAACTGCAAGCTTCTGAATATCGGTTTCAGGTAACACAATAGGTATCCTCAAGTATGATATAGATATGATGTCAACTAAACTGTAACACATTCTAATGCATACGTTTGCTAAATAATGGTATTTCGTGCATAGCTCTCAAAGGTATAATGAACGCAGCTTCAAATTATTAGAGCCCAAGCGATAGTAAGATGAAATGTATACCAAATCCGAGGAGAACTGATCCCAAGATAATAGCAAATGCGACTTTCAGTTTCGAAAAATGCCGACCATGCTCTATATGAATAATTAACCAGCTTATGGCGAATAATCCAAAGAAAATGAAAATTACTGAAAACAGGAAGAAATAACTCTCAAGGATTTGTAGCATATCGTTCTCCTCTTTGTTTCTATTGGGGCCGTCTTGATTCCGAATTTAAAGGTCACGGTCAAGAAGTCATGCAATGAAATCATATTCCAGGATATGACTTTCACCATCAATTATGACCTCGCGTATCAATTTTCCTTTCTTCTTTGCAAGTCTCCTCTTTTCTGCAAAAGACATCTTAGGATCATCTGGAATTTTAATGTCGAGAATCTCGAAATTATTTTTAATCCAAACATCCTTGGTTTTTGATCCGATCTTATCACGTACATCTGGAAGATACATATCTAGCACATACTCTAAAATGTCGGGAGTATTTCCTATTGCCCCTTTTGAGAAGACTGGATCTTTTGCGTCCGATTCTTCATCCTCCTCTGCCGGCCCACCTTTGGGAAAGGATGTCTTTGTGGAAATTTTCCAAGGTTTTGTTCCATCCCTAGGATTTATGGATAGAAGATAGAATGTTGTTGGGTCATCGACATCAAAGAGAGCTTTAATATCTGCAATAGGAGCTGATTCATCCACCTTAGCTTTGAATACGGGAGTACCTTTTCCCTTTGATTTCGTCCAAGATAACGGCATTGTCAGTTTCTCAAACTCAGCAGTTCGATCACTATAAGTGATTATTATTCCCTTCACTTTATGTTGACCAGAGGGAGCTCCTAAAGCATATGCTTCTAGAAATGATTTCTCTTGGTCAAGATCGGCCTTGAACTTAATTGTTGGCTTGGAAAATGTAATCCGTGCTCTAGGGCCCGGATGTGACCCAATCCCGTACTTCACTAACTTGGCATGGACAAATTCGTCAGGAATTCCTTTTATTATCTTAGAGACCCAGCTCACTCTAATAACCTCTAGCAGCATCCTATGAATCACTGATTTAAACTCTTCGTGAAATGCACACTTGTACTAATTTCTAGATGATAACGAGCCCTAGAAATGCCCACAACCAGACAGCCAGTAGTGTGACCACAAGGATAGCAATAAAGTCAACAACTAATCCAGTTGATATCATCTCGCGCATCTCCACCTTCCCGGTACTATATGCAATTGTTGAGGGAGGAGTTCCAGTAGGCAAGGCAAAGTCCATTGAAACTCCAATAGCAATAACCATTGTAATCAATAACGGATCAATCCCAAGACCTGTAGCTAATGGAATCGCAACTGGAATGAGTATGACTGCAGCACCTGTGTTTGATGCGACCATTGTTACTAGAACCGCTACAACTCCGATAATTACGATTACTAACATCGAGGGCAAAATACCAAGACCAGTCATCTGTTGAGCCAAGAAGGCAGAGAGACCTGTATCAATCATGGCACCACCTAGGGCAATACCACTACCAAGAATGAGGAGGGAGGACCAACTGATGTGCGAAGATACGTCTTTCTCGTCAAGGAGACCTAGAATCATCAAAGCTAGACCACCAATCAGAGCAACTATTGAGCTCGAGATACCATGCCCAGACCAACCAATTATATTCACTAGGAAATCAGGGATATTCTCAGTAAACCATAGGACGATAACACTTACAAAAACACCAATCACTAGTTTTTGTTGTACTGACATGGCACCGAGACGCAAGTATTCCTTCAACGAGATCTCCTTTAGATCATCCATTTCTTCAATAGATTTCGGTATCTTGAATCGGAACATGACCCACTGCCAGATGATTGGTAACATAATTAGGACAACAGGTAGACCAAAGGGAAGCCAGCTCATGAATGAAAATTGAATTCCTAGAAATGAATTGATGTAACTAGCTGCAAGAGGATTCGGAGGAGAACCAACAAGACTGGCAACACCACCTAAAGTGGCGGAATATGCCACACCCAGCACCAGAGCTTTTCCATATTTACTACGAACTTCAGTGTCTTGAATTCTACTGATTATTGCTAAGGCAATGGGAATCATAATTGCAGCAGATGCAGTATTACTAATCCACATTGATAAAAAGGCAGTCACACCCATGACGGAGATGATTAGTGCACCTCCAGAACTACTGCTTCTGGAGAGAATCATAAGTGCTAGCCGTTTGTCGAGTTCATATTTGGTCAATGCCCGGCCAATTAAAAATCCACCAAAGATAAGGGCAACTGAAGGATCGAAGAAGGGAGCTAATGCCTGAGTAGGAGTTCGGATATTTGTAAGAACAATTAAGACGGGTATTAGAATAGATGTCCCCACAAGACTGATCCCCTCAGTAAACCATAGTATAGCAACCACTCCAAGAATCATCACAGCAGCCTGTGAATTTACAAGTGGTTGATGGTCAATAATGAAAATCTGTCCAGATTGACGCGTTGGTCGGAGTGATATGTTGAATCCATCAGAATTCGATAGAAGGAGATGTATTTCATCAGCCTTTAGTGGATTGCCAGTTGCATTTACAACAAAGCGAATCGGCGTGTCTGTAGCTATGATTACAGAGCTAGGAACTGTGATTCTAACGTCAGTTGAAGATCCGTTGTACAAATATGTCGTCTGAGTAGTTGATCCAGTGGATAGTAATGTAATGTTATAGGTCTCTTGAACTTCGATACCCTCAGATGAAATTGATATTGATGCATGATATACACCTGGTTCAATCTCAGCAGGCGCATAAGAGTAGAGTAAATATCCAGCAATAACTGCAATTGTGAGAACAACAATTGTCTTACGTGAAACGGTATAGTTCAATTTGGAGACCTACCCTAGTTGTGTCTGCGAATTCATAAGTTGAGGCTAAAAAACCGTTCCCTGCGGCAATAATCCCAACAGACTAGTCGACTGGACGACTTTCAAGTATCTTCTGGAATTCAGCAGTTGGTAACGAAAAACCACGAGTGCCTATTATGGTCCAAGATTTTTCCACAAAATTACTTGAATTCTCTTCAAGTATCTCTACTAGTTCTTCGAATTTATCAAGAGGGCCATCGTAGACTGCAAAACCCGTATATTCAGTTCCAAATGCACTAGTAGCCTCAGTCACTATTTTAATTCCATTCGGAAGATTGTTTCGAATTTTCTGCCATGACTTGAACCATTGATGCTTTTCATCATCGGTGAGAGACTTCAACCGATAGAGAATCAAATAGACAAACTCAGTTGAACCTATCTCACCGGGTATCTTGCCAGCTACCATGTTTCATTAATCAACCTATATAGCTTATAAACGCTAATACATGCTCGAATTCAATACTTTGGAGACAAAAAGAATGGGACTAAGAAAATCTGGTCATGCTTTGACATTAATTATGTTATACCTCGTAACCTTGATCATGCGTGCTTCATTCTATGTTACAATAGCTGTCATTTCTAGTGAAGTGTACATGAGTGGAGCACTTGCTGGCTGGGGCGTTGCTATCGTATTAGCAATTTATCCAGTGGCTGAATTAAGCACAGTCTCATTCTTTGGATCTTATTCTGATAAGGTTGGACGAAAACCAATTCTTGCTGCAAGTCTATTCATCACAGGTTTAGCAGCATTCCTATTTGGAGTTGCGACAATTGCGATCCTTGCATTCATCTTTGCAGGACTTTTCGGAATTGGTGCGGCATCTCAAGTCACAACTTCTCTATCAATGATTGCAGACTGCTCTTCTGAAGAGAATCGAGCTAGATTGATGGGGTATTATGATCTCTCGACTCTGATGGGTTTGGCAGGAGGATTTGGTCTCGCTGTCGTGCTCTTGGAATTGGGATTTGCACCGATGTTACTACTCTTTGCTGCAGCAGCGGCATGTATTGTATCTGGGGCACTAACATTGGTCTTAATCAAAGAAACCAGGGTTGTTTCTCATGAAGAAGTAAGCATGTTAGCACTTCTAAGAGAGGTGGCAAAGGATAAGCGTATTCATATGATGCTGCCTGTCTATGTCCCAATTATCTCTCTCTATGGATTGGTCATCTCAAAGGCAAAATACATCATTGAACAATATTTCGATATTACTGCAATGGATATGATAGTTCTTTTCGCAATGCTCGGAGTTTCACTTGTCCTAGGTATCATAATCATGGGTCATCTCTCAGACCATGTGATGAAACGAAGACCGTTCATTGTCATTGGTCTAATAGGATTTGGCGCCCTAGCATACATGTTGGTTGCTAATGCAGAAACCTTCGATACACTTTGGACAACGGGGCTATGGCCTTTGCTTCCAATTCTAGGGTTTATTGCAGGGTCATTCCCACCAGCAGCCATGGCATATCTGACTGATGTTTCAAGTGCAGAAGCTCGAGGTAGCACGATGGGAGTGTACTCAATCTTCTTTGGATCTGGAATGATCATTGGACCTTTAGCAGGACAATTCGCATATTCGGTCGGAGGGCTCTTTCCAGGGCTTGCACTCCTCGTGGTAGTACTAATCGCCATAGCTTGCATTGGAACTTATTTCCTTAAGGAATTTGCACCATTAAAAGTGAGCCATCCTAATCAACCAGAAATCTAAGACAGAAATCGTCGAAATTGGAGATTGATACATCTATCTTGAGATAGTGCAAAGAGTTAATAGAAACGAGGGCGACTGTGCTTTCAGAAACTCTACCTTATAGGGAGAGATAATTATGGTTAGGTTAACAACAATTGGAAACTTCCTCTCAGGACTTGGATTAGCCTCTCTTGCTTTTACAATAATTGTGAAAGCAATAGTATCCCAACCAGAGCAAGTACTTTATCCATTCTACATTTGGCTTGTAGCATTAGGATTTTTAGCAGTGGTGTTGATCATAAGCGTGGTAAACACATTCACTGAAATGACTGGATTTGTCCATCCCGATGATAAGATGTTATCGAATATGCTAGTCTATATCCATGCACTTGCTACCCTTCTGGTATACGGACTTTTGGAAGGAGTAGATAGTGTCATGCAGGGATACCTATATGATATGGGTACTATGATTGTTATCGCCTATATCTTCCTCTTTGTCTTCGTCTTTTTTGGTAGTAGGATCTCTGCTGGTGCAGAAACTGGACAAGTCAAGGAGATGACATCTAGATTCATGCTAATCTCATTGGTACTAGGAGTGATCATGGCAGGAGCCTATCTCTTGTTGAGTGTTGTCAAAGACAGCCTTGATTATAGCTGGGCAGCAGGTGTACTCATGGCATTTGCTGTTGGTCTTGTATTTGTCATAGTCGCATTCTTAGGAAGGCGCTATGAACCAGTAGGAGAATAATTTTCAATTTAATGGGTGGAGTAAATTCCATCCATATTTTCATTTTTAGTGAATACAATATATAGTGGAAAGGCTCTTAAAACTCGGAGCTAGAATAGCCAATAACTGGTGTTAGATATGGGAGACGGAAAACTCTGGCTTGGATTCAAAATTGATGATCAAGGACAACGAACCAATGAAAGATTTGAGATTAGTATTGACCTTCTTCGAAGGCACGGAGGAGTCTTTGGTTCAACAGGATCTGGAAAAACAGTGCTATCGAAATGCATTCTTGAAGAGGCAGCCATGGAAGGAATTCCAATACTAGCTTTTGACCCACAAGGGGATATTGCTTCCTTAATGCTAGCTGGAGACCCTAAGGAACTATCAACAAAGGGAGTTTCTCCAACACTACTGAAAGAATACATGGACAAGGTGATTGTAAGAGTCTATACACCAGCCAGTAGTAAAGGACTCGCTATCTCAATAAACCCATTGAAGTTGCCAGATAGAAAAGCTGACCAAGATGATATCATCCGTCTTCTCGACAACTCAGCTAGAACTCTAGTCAAGGTTCTGATGAAGGTCGCCGGGTTATCTAGGTCATGGGAAGGAAAAGCATTCGCGGCTATCTATGAATTATTGAGGACTATATGGGAGAATGAGAAAACTGACATCAAAGGTTTAGCTGAACTTGCTGACATGCTTGTAGCAGATGCTGAAACTGCAGGTGTCGATTTAGAACCATTTATGAAGTACTCTGAGAGACAGACTCTTGCAACTCGAATTCGTAGTCTGACAGTTGGGTCGTCACAGCTTCTATTCAAAGAGGAAGGCGAGATTGATTTTGATGAACTTACAAAACCAGTGAATGGGAAAACTCCAATCAACGTGATTTTCCTCAAGACGTTGCGTAGTGAAGAGGAGAAACATTTCTTCATCTCAATTGTTCTTAACCAATTGTATTCTTGGATGTTAAGACAGGGCTTTACAGAGAAACCACGAATGATGATATTTCAGGATGAAGCAGCTCCCTTCATTCCTGCTGGAATGCTTTCTCCAGGACCAAAGGAAACATTCCTTCTTCTATTCAGACAGGCGAGAAAATATGGTATTGAATGTCTTATCGCTACTCAAAGTCCCAAAGACATTGATTACAAAGCCTTTGAGCAGTTCAATACGATCTCTGCAGGTCGTATCAGCAGTGAGCAGTCTCTGAAAGTACTTGAAAGAATTTTAGAACCAATAGCAGGAGAAAAAGAAGCTGAGGCAATTATCACACAACTACCAGGGCAACAAACAGCTTGTTTCATCTTCTCTTCTGCAGATCTCAAACCAAAAGTCAACCACATTGGTGTGCGATGGTTATTGACCAAACATGTCACCCTCACAGAAAAAGATGTCCAGATGCATATGAAAAAACTTGTTGAAGAACAAGCAAAGATATTGAAGAAACTCGAAGAAGAACGAATTGCTGAAGAAAATCGTCGACTTGCTGAGATGGAAGAAGCTGAACGTGAAAAATATCAGAAAGCCGAGGCAGCAAGGAAAGAGGCTGAGAAACTAAAGGCGGAGAAAGAGAGAGAGAAAGAGCTCCTTGAAATGAAACAGAAATTCAAATCAGCTGCAGACACAGAAAAGGTGTTCGACACAAGAGGGCAAGCTGGTAGAGTTTCATACGATGATTTGATCAATGCATTCATAGCAAGGATTGAAGCTATTGCTAAGACAACATTTGGTCTTGAATTTCTAAAAGAATTACTAAAACGTGGAGAATTACATTACGAAAAATCCAGATCATTCTATCTTAAAGAGACCCGTGAAGCACAGAAGCAAGGTCTCGCAAAGAAGGAGAAGAGAGAAATCAAGAAGAAAGGGAAGATGGTCAAAGAAGAGTACCTCATTTATGATTTTGATTACATGCTGAAGAAAGTCATTGATAGTATGGGTATCAAAGAGCCGGACTTTGTTGATGAGGAGCGCCTGAAGAAGAAATTCGAGCAATTGGTCAAAAAAGCGAATAGGAACAATTTCCTCGAACGAATTATCCTAGGTGAGCCATTCCTCGAGTTCTAAATAGAAGAACCAAATCTGATAGGTTCATGATGCTTGCATTCAACCCACTTTTTGATAAGCCTAAGTGTATAATTGGTAGCTTGAGTTAGAATCTCCTTTGTAACTGCGTTAGAACCATAATGCAATAGGAGCACCCTCTTACTTGCGAGTGTGACCTTTGTCCTGTCAGAATCATGTATAGCATAACCGTAACAAACAATCCCAACATCATCAGCAAGAACTATCTCTCTCCCTCTACATTCTATTGATTCTCCACCAATTCGCTGGAAAATTTCCCCTTCTCTGGCGTTCCTGAGTGTCAATTGACCTTCAAGTTTATCTGCATCAATCAAACCAATTGGTATTTTATGATATGCAGATGCAAGATTCACAATATCTACCAAGTCTGATATTCGCCAGAGGTTCTCGCCTTGTAGAACCCGTCGCAGAACAGCTTCACTTGAACCTCTCTTCTTTGTAGGATCTATTCCATAGGCCCAATGCATTGCTCGATATGATTGTAGAAGGGTATCATGTCGTAAATCTTCAAGATTATTTTTAGCTCTAATCTCTTTGAATACAGACTGCTCGTACTCTTCAAATTCCTTTGTTGATTTTCCTAAAATTAAATCTTTGATGAGAACAACCATAATACTAGTATCTGGGGAGCCTATTTCGAACTTGATTGAGAAAGGATTGTTCATAGATTTGCTCTGTTATTATAATCCTATGAGTGTTTTGAGAATTTCATTCAGAGATATTTGATTACATCCTCTAGTGACTCAACACTTAATGAAGGAGTTGTATCCATTTCACCCGATTCAAAATCAATGATATTATCAGGGTTTCTCCGTACAAGAATTGTAGTCAATCCTGCAGCATTTCCTCCAGCAACATCAGATCTTGGATTGTCACCTATGATTACTGCCTGAGACACATCAAAACCGAGAATTTTCACAGTTTCAAGAACTATCTCAGGTAATGGTTTTCCTATAACAATGGAATTAATCCCAGTTGCATGTTCAATTGCAGCTACAATAGATCGTTCACCAATGAAAATGTCTTCATGACCCAAGTAAATTCCAGGATAGTCTCTGCTTCCACTAATGCAAATCAGGTTAGCACCATGCTTCACCATCTTTGTTGCGAAATTCAATTCCTGAAAGGTCATACCTCTATCTGCAGCGACAGCAACATAATCGATTGGCGGATTATTTGTCACATCAAGTCCACGAGAGATGAAATCTTCTTGTGCTCCACCCTCACCAATTACAAAACATCGAGCCCCGGGTTGTCTATTATGAATATAAGCGGCTGTTGCTGCCCCAGCTGTGAATACATTTTCCTTAGATATTGGAAATCCAACCTTTTCGACTACTTGGTGAACTTGTCTAGAAGACAGACGTCCTACATTCGTTAGAATTGCCAAAGAAACTCCCCTTTCTTGAAGAAAATGCCAGAGTTTCAGAGCATCATTGAAGGGAGTAGGATGTTCAACATCAAGAATCAGTGTGTTGTCTACATCGAATATCCAAAGGGTCTTAGCACTCAGATCCATAAACCAACACCAAATCAAAGAGTAATTGCATAGAGAAAAATGTACCTACAATATTCTTCTAAGAAATCTAATCATTATGTAATAGAGGAATCACACAAATGAACCGAAATACATCAGTACCCTCGGTATTATCGTATCCGTGTGGTTCATTGGAGGGAACATAGACTACATCGTCCTTCTTAGCAACACCTTCGATATCACCTATTAATTTTGCCTCACCTTTTAAAACAAATATCTCATGCTCTTCTGGGTGATTGTGTAATGGAATAATACCACCAGGTGCTATCTCAAAGAGTCGCATTGCGTAAGTCTTTGCACCGGTCTGTTTCCCGATCAGCCATCTCATGGTAACTTTTTGAGCCCCAGCCAATTCGATATCCCGTACTTCTCTTTGCTTGTAGTTTACGACATACAAGTATTGTCTATCCTCCAAATTTAGAGCAGATTGATTATCTACCTTGAAGCGGTATTCTTCGAGTGTTGAATATAGATATTCGGTTATGTACATTCTCGATTCAACACCACAGAAAGCTTAATCTTTGAACCAATCAATTCTTTGACATCACTAGTTTCACAGGTTTCCATCCCGAAGAGGCTGTTATCATGAGTGAAGAAGACACATACTTGAGAGCAAAACTAACTGAGATTAATGGTGCTATTGAAAGACTCACTCAAATGTTAAATAGAATGATCGATGTCATATCAAAGATTACTGAAGTCCAAGATGCACAGTCGGACCTCACATTGTCTGTAAATGCAAATTCTGAGAAACTCGATGAGCTCCTTGAAGCTATGAAGAATATTAAGAGCGTTGGAGCAGTTCCTGCAAGTACAGGTGCAACAATTACTCAGAAAGGAGCAATTTCATCCCATCAAGCAATACTTGATACACTAGAAACACAAATCAGAGATGGGGTTATCGCTAGCGATCTCGCACAAAGAATCAATGAATCTGCAGAGATGCTGGAAAGCAAAGGAGTTACAGGTGCACTCATTGTCAAAATGCAACGATGGACCAGAATCCTTCGAACTTATGGGCGGGTCGATACAATCAGTCCAACGGATATTCAGAAACTCCGTGAAGATATCAAAGAATGGTCAAGAGAACTAGGAAAAATGCGTTAGCCCTATTTAGCGCCTAAATATGTTGCATATATGTCAATTTAGGATTACTTATAGGGATACACCCAAATACTAACAGAAATAACAGAGAAAAAAAAGGACATAAATATCAGGTCTATATTCAGTGAATATTTAATAGGAGATATTTAAAACTCTCATACATCCTCTGCCGGGAAAAGTGAGGTGCAAATCAGTATGTCATTAGATAATTGGGAGAAAAAGATACAAACAACCATAGAAGGCTTTCCAGAACCATATAGAGGAGAGATACTTCAATTATTTGGCGAATGGTTGAGTACAAAACCACAACCACCACTCTATTCAAATTGGACAGAATACTCATCAAAAATTGATGACCAAGAAGCTCTCTACACAGAACGAAGAGTCTATCTGAAACGAGTGAAGAATGATCTTAGGGATATGGAGATACCACCAAAGAGATGGCAAAAAGTTGCTAAATCTTTAGCTGCAGTCGCTAGTGTATTCTTGGTAATTTTTCTGGCTATATCAAGAGTCTTCCGTGGTGCGGATTAGGAATAGAGTGTCAATCCACGCTCAATAGTATAGAGCAGCCAACTTATATTATCGAGAGTGAAACTCACCATGGTACAAAATGTTAGACCTTTTTAAATCTCTACCCGAATCGATGCTTCGCTTAATAGAAGAAGCAATTGATGCTACGAGGAAAGCCCAGAAGGTCATAGCTTTCTCTCATATTGATGCTGATGGAATATCAGCTCTGGCAATCATTATCAAAGCACTTGAAAGAGAATGCAAAGAGTTCGATTGGAAGAATATACATCAGATAAATTCCGAGTCGATTTTGGAAATCAAGTCCATTATTACTGAATATGGACCAGACTTGGTTATTTTCACTGATTTTGGCACGGGTCAAATAAACCTGATTCGAGAATATATCTTAGATATCAAAGGAGTCGATTGTGCTATCGTTCTAGACCATCATTTACCTCAAGAGGAAATTTTAGATAATGAGAACAGAAATTCAAGTAGTCGGTTGATAGAGATCAATCCTTGTCAACATGATATTAGTGGGAGTATTGAACTTTCAGGTGCAGGAGCTGCATTTCTCTTTGCAATGGCATTATCTTCAGACAACGTTGACCAGACAGAATTGGCAATTGTCGGAGCAACAGGAGATCTACAGGACTATTATGGCAAAGGATTCACTGGTCTGAATGCAGATATAGTGAAACTTGGTGAAGATAATGGATACCTACAAGTAACTAGAGACCTCACGTTCTTTGGGATTAATACTCGTCCATTGCCATATCTACTGCAATATGCCACAGATCCATATCTCCCAGGATTGACTGGAGATGAAGCTGCGTGCTATATGTTCTTTGAACAATTAGGAATTGAGATGAAAGATAATGACGAGTGGAGAACTTGGGTGGATTTAGAATCTGGTGAAAAGCAGAATATTATCCAGAAATTGATACAATATATACTCGAAGTCTATAACGACCCTAAGACAGCTAAAGGCCTAATTGGTGATGTTATCATCCTTCCGCAACGCCCTGAAAAGACAGAGATGCGTAGTGCGAAAGAATTCTCAACGCTACTCAATGCTTGTGGTAGAAACAGAAAACCAGAGGTTGGAGTGAAAATCTGTCTTGGTGACCCAGAAGCAATCCTCCAAGGACGTTACCTCCTTCAACAGCATAGAGCAAACTTAGCAATGGCTTTACGACGACTTGAAACCGATGGTTTTCAGACAATGGATGGATTGTATCTCGTTAATGACCCTGAAACACCAGATACAATAATTGGCATAGTGATAGGTATGGCCCAGGGTGCTAGAATTATTCCGATTGATAAACCAGTGATAGGCGTGAGCACACAAACACATGATGAAAGTCCATTAGTGAAATTATCAGGGAGAGCACATAAGTATCTTGTCAAGAGAGGAATTAATCTCAAAGAAACTTTTGTGTCCGTTGCTGAGCGGATGAATGAAACATATGGAACCCTAGTAGCAGAAGCAGGCGGTCATCCAATGGCAGCTGGGGCGTTCATCCACAAAAATCATGTCGAGGAGTTCCTAGACCAGTCATCTCATCACATGGCAATTATCCTTGCAAAGAATAATTCATAAAAAAGAAACCATGGGGGTGATTACCCCCCACGCATTGATTCAATTGAATTCTAATAGTCTTCTGCAGTTAATGAGGCTCCAATAATTCCGGGAATAAAGAGAAGACCAAAAGCTACACCCAGATCTACCAGCATAGTTCTTGCAATTGCTACCATTGCATTGAAGTCTGTGATGCCACCAAGGCTGTTCAAAACAAAGTAACCTATGAAGAAAAGAACTAAGGCAATAATTGACACAAAGAACATTCTGATACCGCTCTTGGATATCAGACCTGCAATAAAGCCTGCAACACCCAATGCTACTAATGGAGAATAAATTGGAGTTGCGCCAGTTGCGGCACTATACGGAACGAGTAATACGCCAAATAGTGCTGCCCCTCTAGTTGCTAGAGCATCAGCGATATCAGTTGAATTTATGATCTCAGTCTGAATGGTTTCCCAGGACAATTGCAGAACCTGAAAAGCACCAATCAGAACTGCGACGACTAACACGATAAGAAGTGCCATTATAGTTCGGAACATTGAAATCTACACATCCTTCTGTTCAAAGATTAACAGTTGTGTTAATAGAAAGTACGGAGATTCTTATATGTCTTAGCAATTTTGGAGGTAAATATTATCTTCTAGTAGTATGCATCAGTCGCAAAATGCGTGGATAGACTGATTGGATTAGGTCGATGATTCTTTGGTTTACCATATCTGAAGGTAAGTCCTCTGGATGAAACCATCCAACCTCGCCAGTAGTTGTTTCTGGTCTTATAGATTCCGTAACAGCTTGAGCAATATAATGGTTTAAAATAAAATGATATTCAACAGCACCTTTTTCATCAATTGTGATAATGTCTGCTGTATTGATAAGTTCCAAAACCTCACACTCGATCCCAGTTTCTTCGAGTATCTCGCGCTCAATTGCTTCTTTTTGTGTTTCTCCAAGTTCAATACCTCCGCCAGGAATACTCCATAGACCGGCACCGGGATCTTTATCCCGTCGAGCTAGGAGAATACCTTTCGAGCTAACAACAATTGCACCAACTCCAGGAATCGGATGAGTAGGATATTGACGACCACTCATTGTTATCACTCTGTCCTAATTTGTAGCGAGACTGTCAAGAATGACAAGTCTGGTATTGCATTTACTACAAATTCTCTCAGTTTTAAAATCAAATCCCTTTGAATCATCGTATGGCAGTCTTATTTCATTTTCGCATTCCTGACACCGAATCTTGACATAACCCCTGAGTTCAAAGACACGTGTCCAAGCGGCTTGTGATGATTCTAGTTCACCTCTTCGATGATACTCTGATGCAATGACCACCCAGGGAGCTGCTGCGTTCTTGTCAGATTTTATCCATCGTTTAAGGCAATAGAGATATTCATCACACATGTTAAGGTGGGAATAGGTTCCACAAAGACCTCTCCAAGATTCGGAGTCCCTTCCTAACTCCATTTCAGCACGACTGAGATATTCTCTAAACGATTTCTCATCCTTTAAGTTCTTAGAGATTATTGCCAATCTTGCAAGGGCTTCGATATTGATCGGATCCTTATCAAGGACTTTCCCAAAACAGTCCATTGCATTCTCAAATTCACCTGATTGAAAACAGAGTTCACCAAGAAGTAAAAGAGAACGATAATCTTCTGGATCAATATTATTTGCATAGTTAACGAAAGGGACAGCTTCATGTAGTCGTCTCTGAAGCAAGAGAATGTAAGCATAGTTAGAAATACATGTCATAAGATTTGGCTCGATTTGATGGAGTATCGATAGTTGCTTTGTTGCCAGTGTGAAATCACCAAGTCGATAGGCAACCAAGGAGTGAAGAAATAACAGATTTATTTCTTCAGGAAACCTCTCGAGTGCATTCTCTAAGAATGCCATCGCTTGACGATATTCGCATCGCTGGAATAGAATCCGTGCAAGATCTATCCATGGTTCAGGTTCTGTAGGGTCTAAACGTAAAGCTTCACGAAGATGATCTTCTGCAGTCACTAATTTTCCTAGAGCCCAAAGTGCCCTTCCAAGAAATAATTCCACCACACAGTGT
Organism: Candidatus Thorarchaeota archaeon; assembly: GCA_004524595.1. The sequence goes on from SDOA01000015.1 coordinate 49,710, forward strand.
TGCTCAACTTGTTCCTCAGCTAATTCAAGGACCTTTACAGCCTTCTCAGGCATTTCTGCCTGCACATAGGCCATGCCTAGAATTACTAGGGCATCAACATTTTCTTCATCATTTTCTACAAGTGGTTCTAAGACAGTAATCGCATCATTGGGTCTACCCTCTTCCAGTGCTATCTTTGCAGCTTCGAGGATCTTATCAGGCACGATTTACTGACTTCCTTTTCATTATCCTTGTTGCCAAAATCGTCTATTCTGGCGATTTGAAACCACAATTTTAGTTATAAGTAGACATTGATAGGGGAAAAATAATGAAAAAAAGAGAATATGCGACACCATTCTCAATGTTGCATGCAGCGAGTCTACTGAGTCATAGACAGCGAATCATGAAGTTTGATATGGCAATGAAGAAAGTGATCAAACAAGACGATTATGTGATTGATATTGGCACAGGTAGTGGAATTCTAGCAATACTTGCGGCTAAAAGAGGGGGTAGAGTAACAGCCATTGAAATAAATGAAGATTCTCTGAAATATGCAATTAGAGCGGCAGAAGTGAATGATGTTGCGAATCGCATTGAATTTGTACATACTCATTATTCAAAGTATATACCGAATGAACGAGCAGATGTAATTATCTGTGAGATGCTCTCGTCCATGATGTTGATTGAGCAGCAAATACCTGCATCGAGTTATGCTATAGAGAACCTTATGAAATCTTCTGGGAAATTACTTCCCGAGAGTGTTACAATTTTTACCGTACCAGTCCAGAATGAAATCCTATGGAGAAGGTTTGAAGTTCAAGAACTCCTGTTTCCAAGGATACCTCAAACTGCAGAAAATGGACAATCTATTGACCTCGCAAATCTTCTTGAGATTGCTCACTTCGATTTGACAATACCCAACAGGCATGC
>SDOA01000213.1 GCA_004524595.1 Candidatus Thorarchaeota archaeon
AAACTCAGCAGAATATCTTCCTTGGATATCAGTCATGACAGTATCAGAGTATACAACCATACCACTTGGATCTTTGACCAAGATGTCCACATTGTCAACGATTGGTCTGTTGTTAAACAACTGACACGTACCATTCAATGTAACAGTTTCATTAAGTTCCACAGATTCAACAACTGTCGTGACATTATGTTTCCAATAGAGAACAAGAGAGGGGTCTCCAAAATAGATAGCCTGGTATATGCTCTCCAAAGTTGGTGCATTGTTTAGGTCAAATGTGGTAACCATGTAGTTCAATGCTTCTTGTAATGCATTCTTAGGGCTGACCTTTCTAGTTGTAAGAGCCTCCTGAAGGAAGAAATCCCAAAATTTATTGTGGAGACCGTCGAAACAATCGTAACCAGCCCATGCTACACGAGTAGCACCTATGTATGTTGATGCCCCACCATTGGGATTCCTAAAGAATGCCTCAGCAATGACAGGCTCTAAATATTCAACATCGAAGGCCGCAGTTTCGCAGGCCATAGCAAAAGCAAGAAAACTCTTGTTACCGTTCTGAAGATTGAGTACATCATCCACATCCAAGGCATTGTACCATACGTCATATGCTCCATGATCAAAGAAGTTAACAATACTTACACCAGAATTAATCTTTGAAACGATATTTGCAGTGGAAAGAGAGTTATCAGTTGGATAATATCTGAAGACATCAAAAAATGAATCAAAGAGATACTTTTGGTTAATCTGACCTTCAGTCATCACAACACCATCTCCACTTCCAAAACAGTCAACAGCAATAATCATGAAATCATTGAACCAGTCTCCAGATTCTGGATCACTCTCATAGCTAATTATCTGCGTAAGAACATGTTCAGCTTGAACTGGGGTCTGAACAGGTAGTCGACCTACTTTCACCTCAGGGAATAAATCAACATTGTCTTCCATCTCACCGAATATATCATTTCCATTTGAGTCCCAATCACCATCAAGACATTCATAGTATAGATCAGATGGTTCTGTACCATTATCTAGACCAGGTCCATCTGCAGGATCTTCAACTTCGCGAACTGGAACAATATCAGCATCGCCCACGAGAAGAAAATATTCTGTTCTATTCTCATTATAGGCTGCACTAATGAATGAGCGAATCTTCTCAGGATTATCACGACCTGGATAATTTGAGAGAATTTTCCCAACTGTTTCTATTTGCACTTGAAAACCAAGACTAGTCTTCCAGGAAACAAAGTCAGTTAGAATTGGAATGAATGCATCAGTTGTAATTATCGTATAATTGGTTCCATCGTGACTACTCCAACCATTGAAGTGTACATCTTCTTTTCCTATGGATATGTCATAGGTTACATCAATTATCAACTCGGAATGCAGTTCACCTTGCTTATTTGCTGGATTATATTGAAGAGGATTGATTGTAATCATTAATGCTTGTTCTTCACCCCGTTGGACAATTTCAGACACTACTAGGTGTGCGGGGAGAGGTTCCACAGACTCATAAAACTCAGGGTTGAAAAATAGTGAACTATCTGGTATCATATCTCCATAAATCGCCACAGGTTTAGGTCCTGGTACGATATCTAGCCCATAGATCAATTCTGAGGCTTGACTTCTGACATTAATGTTTAAGACATGTGCATCCCCAGGGATGGTGAATAGAATCTTGCTATATGGTAGGACAGGAGAGCCGTATATATTTGATAGCTCCATACTAGATATCATGATAGACTCATAGGTACCTTCTTCGAACTCATAAGTTACAATACCATAATCGCTGACAGTTGCATGTATTGTTAATTTGTTTTCATAGGTCTGGTAAGCGAGATTGAATCCTTCTTGATAGCTGGAGTATCTGGATGTATGATATGATCTTACAGAGCCAGCTTTGTCTCGATATGTATTGAGTAAATCTCTAATGTCAAATAACTCACCTTTCTCATTCGGCCACAACCAATCAGATATATGATTTTCATGAGGAATATCCGAATTAAGGTCAACATCAGAGTTTTCACTCATTGAAGTAACATGTTTTTCATAATCTTGAGATGCAATAGCCCCGAAAAACGAAGAGCATCCAAGTATTCCAATAACAGCAACACATAGGATTTTAGTGAGTATTGAATCCGTCAATCTTCAAACACCTTCTCAAATGAATGTGCAATGGCCTAGATTTAGAAACATCAAATTGGTGGTTTTTCTTTGAATGGTACCCATCCCAAAGCACGACATGAAATCTCGCATTTGAAAACTTATAAAGTTCACAGTTTCTTGTTATAGATATTTCTAAAAAGTCAAAGAAAAGAAAAAAAGGCTGGACAAGCCAGCCTGCTTTCTTACTTGTTTTGTTCAAAATGAACTCTTACGTTAGGCGAAATTAAGTAAACTAATACTATGATACTAAGTATTGCACCTGGATAGTTATCGCCTACCAAATAGAGAAAAATCGCAATGACATTGAATATTACAACCATCAACCATGCGCTGTAATCTTGCTTGAGAATCATAGGATAGAGAATGAACGCAACTACAACCAAGACTAAGCCCAAAAGGGTATAGTCATTAGCGTAATCAAAAGCAAACTCGATTCCGACAACAATCAGACCTGTAATTGCTTCAAGTAGAATCAACCAGGATGCCCAGATTACTTCTTTTGGTTTCGAACCAGTGCTGTCACCACTACCCGCCATTGGTATTTCTGACATAATGAATTACCTTCAATCACCAAAGATTTGATTTCCATCTAATTACTCTTTCGACTATCTGCATCAGCCTAATCCGTTAGATCATAAGTTGAATCATCATCAGATTCCATCTCATCAGCATATTCATAGAGAATGCTCCAATTCGGTGCGTATGCTATTGGTTCGAGGTCTCGGGATTCCAGTTCTAACTTCTCCACCTCAGCAACAATCTTACGAAGTGTGTACGACTTGGCTCCTTCCCATCTGAGAAAATCACTGAGGTCTCTTGAAAAATCGCCCTGATATCGTTTACATCGACCGTTACAGAATATCTTGTCTTCACGGATCTCAAGAATACTACCACACCACTTACAGACTGCCTCTTTACTGTGAGCGTGAATACGACCATTGATCAACTGCACGAAGAGAACGGTACCATCAAAATTACAGACACCCCAGTTCTCTTCAGTTTTGATGGTCTTGTACCACATTTGTCCTTTGGGTCTTGGTGGTTGGAATTCCGATACTGAAATGGAAGAAGCAGTTGAGTGGACTTTTTCTATCTTTGGACACTTTGAATCAGTAGCTTCATTTGATTCTTCGAATTCTGATAACTTCGCCTGCTCGGTCTGCCTCATAAAATTGAATACTGTAAGAGGATAGATAAACTCCTTTCATGTACCAATACTAAAACAAAAACAGATATCTTTCTCTTGTGTAATAATATTTGCGGGATATTTGCGTGCAAGGTCTATCTATTGAACTGTTGTTACTTACACTTGTCTTAGTTCAAGTCTTCTTTGTTCTCATATTTATAATGTCAGGAATAAAGGTCCTAAAGGAGTGGGAACGTGCCGCAGTTCTAAGATTAGGTAAGTTTCTTGGCATAAGAGGACCAGGAATTATTTGGATTACACCTATACTTGACAAGATAGTTATGAAGTTCTC
>SDOA01000214.1 GCA_004524595.1 Candidatus Thorarchaeota archaeon
AAACTCAGCAGAATATCTTCCTTGGATATCAGTCATGACAGTATCAGAGTATACAACCATACCACTTGGATCTTTGACCAAGATGTCCACATTGTCAACGATTGGTCTGTTGTTAAACAACTGACACGTACCATTCAATGTAACAGTTTTATTAAGTTCCACAGATTCAACAACTGTCGTGACATTATGTTTCCAATAGAGAACAAGAGAGGGGTCTCCAAAATAGATAGCCTGGTATATGCTCTCCAAAGTTGGTGCATTGTTTAGATCAAATGTGGTAACCATGTAGTTCAATGCTTCTTGTAATGCATTCTTAGGGCTGACCTTTCTAGTGGTAAGAGCTTCCTGAAGGAAGAAATCCCAAAATTTATTGTGGAGACCGTCGAAACAATCGTAACCAGCCCATGCTACACGAGTAGCCCCAATGTATGTTGATGCACCACCATTGGGATTCCTAAAGAATGCCTCAGCAATGACAGGCTCTAAATATTCAACGTCGAAAGCTGCGGTTTCACAAGCCATTGCGAAAGCAAGAAAACTCTTGTTACCATTTTGAAGATTGAGTACATCATTGACATCAAGAGCGTTGTACCATACATCATATGCTCCATGATCAAAGAAGTTAACAATACTTACACCCGAATTAATTTTTGAAACGATATTTGTAGTATTAAGAGAGTTATCAGTCGGATAATACCTGAAAACATCAAAAAATGAATCGAAGAGATACTTTTGGTTGATCTGACCTTCAGTCATAACAACGCCATCTCCACTTCCAAAACAGTCGACAGCAATAATCATGAAATCATTAAACCAGTCTCCAGATTCTGGATCACTCTCATAGCTAATTATCTGCGTAAGAACATGCTCGGCTTGAAGTGGGGTCTGAACAGGTAGTCGACCCACTTTCACTTCAGGGAATAAATCGACATTGTCTTCCATCTCACCAAATATATCATTTCCATTTGAGTCCCAATCACCATCGAGACATTCATAGTATAGGTCAGATGGTTCTGTACCATTATCTAAGCCAGGTCCACCAGCAGGGTCTTCAACTTCTCGCACCGGAACTATATCTGCATCGCCCACGAGAAGAAAATATTCTGTTCTATTCTCATTATAAGCTGCACTAATGAATGAGCGAATCTTCTCAGGATTATCACGACCTGGATAATTTGAGAGAATATTCCCAACGCGTTCCATTTGAACTTGAAAACCAAGACTGGTCTTCCAAGCAACAAAATCTGATAGAATTGGAATGAACACTTCAGTTGTAATTATCGTATAATTAGTTCCATCGTAACTACTCCAGCCATTGAAGTGTACTTCTTCTTCTCGTATGGGTATATCATAGGTTACATCAATGATCAAATCCGAATGCAGTTCACCCTGCTTGTTTACTGGATTATATTGAAGAGGATTAATTGTAATCATTAATGCTTGTTCTTCACCCCGATGTACAATTTCAGATTCTACCAAGTGCATTGGGAGCGGTTCCACAGACTCATAAAACTCAGGATTGAAAAATAGAGAACCATCTGGTACCATATCCCCATAAATTGCCACTGGTTTTGGTCCCGGTACTATATCCAGACCATAGATCAATTCTGAGGCTTGACTTCTGACATTAACGTCTAAGACATGTGCAAGTCCAGGAACATTGAACAGAATCTTGCTATATGGTAGGACAGGAGAACCGTATATATTTGATAGCTCCATACTAGATATCATGATAGACTCATAGTTACCTTCTTCGAATTCATAAGTTACAATACCATAATCGCTAACAGTTGCATGTATTGTTAATTTGTTTTCATGGGTTTCGTAAGCGAGATTGAATCCTTGATGATAACTTGAATATCTCGATGTATGATATGATTTTACAGAGCTAGCTTTATCTCGATATGTATTCAGTAGTTCCCGGATGTCAAATAACTCACCTTTCTCATTAGGCCATACCCAATCTGATATTTGATTTTCATGAGGAATCTCGGAATTGAAGTCAACATCAGATACATGATCTACTGAAGCAACATGATTTTCATAATCCGGAATCCCCATAATCCCTAAAAATGAAGAGAATCCAAGTATTCCAATAATTGCAATACAAAGGATTTTCGTGAGCACTGAAACTGTCAATATTCAAACTCCTTCTCTCATGAACGTGCAAAGGCCTAGAATTAGAAGCATCAAATTGGTGGTTTTTCTTTGAATGGTACCCATCCCAAAGCACGACATGAAATCTCGTATTTAAAACTTATAAAGTTCACAGTTTCTTATTCTCATATCTTTGAAAAGTCAAATAAAAGAAAAAGGGCTGGACTAGCCAGCCAGCTTTCTTACTTGTTTTGTTCAAAGTGAACTTTCACATTTGGAGTAACCAAATAGATGAAACAGATAAGACTCAAAATTACTCCAGGCCAATTGTCACCCACAGCATACAAAAAGATTGCAATAATGTTGAAGATTACTGCCATCATCCATGCTGTATAATCTTGTTTCAGGATTTGTGTATACAACCAAAAGGCAACAACTACTAGAACAAGCCCCAATAATGTATAATCATTTGCAATATCAAAGGCAAATTCTATTCCAACTACTATTAGCCCAACTATTGCTTCTAATAGAACTAACCAAGCTGCAATTGTCACTTCTCGTGGTTTTGAATCGGTGGCGCCACCACCTGCTAATGGGATTTCGGACATAATGAATCACCCTGAATTGCTAAGGACGCAATTCCCTTCTAATTACTCTTTCGACTATCTGCATCAGCCTAATCCGTTAGATCATAAGTTGAATCATCATCAGATTCCATCTCATCAGCATATTCATAGAGAATGCTCCAATTCGGTGCGTATGCTATTGGTTCGAGGTCTTGGGGTTCTAGTTCTAACTCCTCCACCTCAGCAACAATCTTACGAAGCGTGTACGACTTGGCTCCTTCCCATCTGAGAAAATCGTTGAGGTTTCTTGAAAAATCGCCCTGATATCGTTTACATTGTCCGCTACAGAATATTTTGTCTTCACGGATCTCAAGAATACTACCACACCACTTACAGACTGCCTCTTCACTGTGAGCGTGAATACGACCATTGATCAACTGCACGAAGAGAACGGTACCATCAAGATTACAGACACCCCAGTTCTCTTTAGTCTTGATGGTCTTGTACCACATTTGGCCTTTGGGTCCTGGTGGTTGGGGTTCAGATATTGAAATAGAAGAAGCAGTTGAGTGGACTTCTTTTATCTTTGGACACTCTGAAACAGGCGCTTCATTTGATTCTTCGAATTCTGATAACTTCGTCTGTTCGGTCTGCTTCATAAAATTGTATGCGGTAAGAGGATAGATAAACTCCTTTCATGAATCAATATTGAAACAAAAACAGATATCTTTCTCTTGTGTAAGAATAGTTGTGGGATATTTGAGTGCAGGTATTATCAATTGAACTGTTGCTACTTACGCTTGTCTTAGTTCAAGTCTTTTTTGTTCTCATATTTATAATGTCAGGAATAAAGGTCCTAAAGGAGTGGGAACGTGCCGCAGTTCTAAGATTAGGTAAGTTTCTTGGCATAAGAGGACCAGGAATTATTTGGATTACACCTATACTTGACAAGATAGTTATGAAGTTCTC
>SDOA01000215.1 GCA_004524595.1 Candidatus Thorarchaeota archaeon
GAGGGATAAAGAGATTGAACGTATTGCTAACATATATCGAAAATATCTCAACGGACCTCTAGGGATAGGAGTAATGACACATCTGAAAGAGGGAGAAAGCTTTACTATTAGTTCACAAGATGAACGCGTTAGCATTTCAAAGATAGAGGAAAAAGCTGTCGTAAAAGTTCTTCGGGAAAAGAACCAACCAGAAGTTATTTAGAAATAGTTCACAATGATTTCCGATAAACGAAAAGAATATGTTAAATCCAATAACTGATGAACTTAGGATGTGACAAAGATGGTCATTGAACTAGATGATGCTACAAAAGAACAGATAATTGAGATGTTTGAAAATCTTGTAAATGATGTGACAATACATCTCTTTACGGGAGATCATTCCTGTCTATATTGTAATGATACACGTGACATGGTTGAGCTAGTTGCAGAGCTTTCAGATAAGGTAAAAGTGGAAGAACATAAGGGCTCACTCACAAGTGAAGCCGCGAAGAAAATGGGTGTAGAACATCATCCAGCGATTGTTCTTCATGGACTGGAACCCTACAATGTCAAATTCTACGGAATTCCAGCTGGACATGAATTTAGTGCTCTTATTGGCGGAATTATTGATGTCTCTGCAGGGACTGCACCTCTACCTCCAGATATCATTGAAGATATTCGTGCAATCGACAAGCCAATCAGAATACGGGTCTTTGTTACTCCCCAATGTCCGTATTGTCCTGGAATGACAAGGCTTGCTCATCAAGCGGCCATTCTTAATCCGTTGATTAATGCTGAAATGTATGAGGCATTAGAGTTTCAAACTGAGGCACAAAAGTACGAGGTCTTTGGGGTACCTAAGACAATCTTCAATGACACTGTAACAGCAGATGGACTTACACCCCCTGAGATGTTTATAGAGAAATTATTTGATGCGATTGAATAAACGAGAGAATAAGGATTATGAAGCAATTTGGGTTTCCATGGTTTTGGAAACCCAATCATATTTTATAATGCTGCACCCCTGATGAATTTGATAATCATTGATCTCCACAGGTGAAGACAAAGTCATTCTCGTTTACATATTTGTATGCCTGATATGCCGCATGAACACCCTCAGCTACTCCGGTGATTGCTTGTTTGAATTCGCTATCCACAACATCTCCAGCAGCAAACACACCAGCTATATTTGTTCGACTAGATCTATCAATTTTAATCTCGCTCTTTTCATTAAGATTTACTCCCAGCTTCTTTGCGAGTCCTGAGTATGGTATACCTCCAATTGCGATAAAGACACCATCCAATGCAAGTGAATCTGAACCTTTATAGGGTCTATCTAATTTCACACCTGTAACCTTATTTTCACCTAGAATCTCAACTACATTGGTCTCTGTGATTACTTCAATTTTGGGATCTCTTTCAATCCTTCGTGCATTAATGGGTTCAGGTCGTATCTTTTCTCTTCGGTATATTATGTATACTTTTGGACAGTATTTTGCAAGCAAAAGCGCTTCTTTAGCAGCACTATCACTCCCTCCAACAACCGCGACTATTTTTTCCTTGTAAAGAGGAGCATCGCAAAGTGCACAGTAACTTACTCCTCTGTTCTTTAACTCATCATGCCCAGGAACTTCAAGCTCTCTCTCTTTCATTCCAGTTGCTATTATAATTGACTTAGCAAGGAAGGTCTTATTCTCAGTCACTACATAGAAGTAGTTTTCTTTACTTCTGAAGACATCAACGACAGAACCAGTCTCAAGAAGAACAGGATAATCGAGAGCATGTTCTTTTAATTTTTCTGCCAGTTCTTTACCTGTTAATTGTACAAAACCAGGATAATTTGCTACGTCATCAGTGAGTGTTATTGTTCCACCTTCTACATCACCTATTGACACAATACTAAGATCCAAGCGTGCAGCATACATGGCAGCACCATAGGCAGTTACACCTGATCCAATAATCGCAACATCGTACATAGTATCAGACTCCTAGATGGCGTTTAATTCTACGTTCAGTTCTTCTATCAAAACCAACAAAGATTTCATCACCCATGATTGTTGTTGGTAAAGCCATTTGACCGCTCTTGTTCTTCAATTCAAGAACTACCTCAGGAGAGGTCAAAATACACTTCTCGTCAAAATCTACCTTGTGTTCGTTAAGGAACTCTTTCAGATTCTTACTATGTGGACATTCAGGTGCTGTGTATATTGTAGCCTTTGCCAAGGGCGTCTCCTCCATAATTTTTGAAACGTGTTAGTAAAGAATGAAACGGCCTTTGTTGATATACATTTTGAAGGCGAACTAACTTAACTTGATATTCTTTTACATTAACAAAGAGTATTAAGGGAAATGGTGATTTTAATCCATTATTAATAAGCTGGAGAGAACCAGATGTGAACAAGGAAGAAACTCTAGAGTTCATCGATAAACAGATTGCCCTAGAAATGAAAATCATCGAGATAGTAAAAGAGAATGTAGAACAGCTTGGTAATGCCTTCGTAAAGGATTTACTCATTGGTATATCAACAGATTCTAAAAAACATGCAGCGCTTCTTACATCATTGAGAAAAGCAGTCGAAGGTCCCACACCCTTTATCAGCGAGAAAGAACGTGACAAGATCGCTAAGGGGATTGAGGCGCACATCAAGATGGAAGAACAGGCAGTTGAGACCTATTCCGATCTTGCCAAGAGGAGTGATAATGAACAGGTCAAGACCATCGCTATGATGATTAGAGAAGACGAAATTCGTCACCATGCCCTTCTAAAGGAACTCCATAAAGCAGTCATCGAACCCGAAACACTGACTGAAGATATGATATGGGATACGATGTGGAAAGATACTCCATGGCATGGTAGTCCTGGAGGGTAAGCTATTCGATTCCTTACTCTATTGAATAGGCTCACCTTTCATTGTCAGGTGGACAGTCTTGGACACCAGAGTACTGAAATCTCGAAGAAAAGCACTGGGGAACTCTATGAGGGCATAAGAGTTTTCAATACCAATATTCCTGTACTTTTTGGTGTTGAAAACTGGATTCGAAACTTTGGTATAATGGGCCGATTTTCGATGCCCATATCCATGGCATAGATACCGATGCATTGGATCTTCTTGTAGAAACCGAACGGAAATTTGGTATAGAAAAAGCGATACTCATCTGTCATAGTCTTGAAATAAAAAAATATGCAAATAGAAAATATCCAGATCGGTTCATTCATGCAAAATATTTCTCAGGCGCTTTTCGATTTTCTAATGGAGTTGACCCACTGATTAAAGAGATTGCAACACTGAAAGAAGAAGGTTATCATCTAGCTAAAATGCAATCAGCCCCAATGATGAGGGGGCGTGCAGCTACTGGTCCTGATACGCTTCGAATGGATGGAGACGAGATGGCTCGTTTCTTTGGTGCTATGAAAGATGAAGCAATTCCTTTCATTTTACATCTCTCAGACCCAGACACATACTACGAAACCAAGTACACTGATAAGAAGTATTACTCATCAAAGGAGAGGGACTTGAGAGAGCTAGAAGGAGTACTTTCGAGATATAATGATATGAGTTTACAGATTGCTCATTTTGCTGCACAACCAGAAATACATCGGTTA
>SDOA01000103.1 GCA_004524595.1 Candidatus Thorarchaeota archaeon
CTCAGACCATCCTGATCAAAGTCCCACTTCCACGCCATGCCCGGGAGTTCATCTTCATCATTTAGACCATCATGGTCATGGTCGAGAGGAGTTATATATCTCCAATGAGTGAAGCTGTCAATACTATTTGGCATCACATCATAATAGAGAGTTGTGTATTCTAAAGTGGATTCGGAATCAATCACTGGTTGATAGTGATATTCTGGGAAAAGACCAAGCCAGTAATTGCGATAGATATTATTCAAATAGAAATCATTGTGCAGGATAAGAGTCACTGGAAAGTTGGGCATACCTGCACTAGGTTCAATCCACGCCTCACAACGGTATGTCCGCTCCTTGACAGTATAGCCATCTCCATAAATCGTGTTGCTGTCTTCCTCTGCAGGTTCACTCGACCATGTATTAGAGGATAGAGCACCCCATGGAGGAGATATAGTGATTTTTGGAATATTATAGCTACCACTAATTCCCCGATCTCTACCTGGGCCTGTCGCATTAAGAATAGCGATTATTCTAGCGACAACATCTATTCTATCTCTGGCATCAAGTCCATTATTATCCTTGTCTGTAATTGTGATATCAAACTCTTCTTCTCGATCAAATGAAGGTGTCACTTTAGAATAGACCTCTACATCACCGACAATCACATTTGTCAACCACGACACGAGCTCATCTGAGTATCCACCAATCATGTCTGCAATGACCATACCAATGGCCAATACCCATCCAACATAAGGAATCTGGACTATTCCATAGAGCATGCCTGTTATAGCCAGGCCAACAACGGCTGATACCGTACCGAATGTGGCACCTACTGCTTTCCCAAAACTACCTCCGATACTATTGGCTAGCATAATACCCCCTGCTATGGAGATCCCTAGATCAATAATGATACCTACAACCAACATGATTTCATCAAGGCGATTCACAGATTTGGCAAACTTTGCAGTATCATCAATCTTGTCAAGACTCTTGCAGACCTTTGACCACTGTGTCAAGGTGCTAGAGCTCTTGGTGTCGAGAAACTTACCAACTGATACCTTGTTCCATCCCTTGGTATACATGGAGTCCAACCATTTCCATGCCTTCCATCCTACTAGACCTTGAGAAATCAAACCAACTGCTTCCATTCCAAATCCTACCACATACGTAATCGTATCCACTAAGCTTGTTTCAGGTGAATACGGTACCGTTGGAGTACTTGGGTCAAATATCGTATATTCACCAGTGTGCCAGCGAAGCATCATGGACATGATGTTGAATGTGGCATCTTCACTGAGTGCCCAGCTATCAATCTCATCAAATACCTCCATCAAAGAGATAGCTGATTTAGATGATGTGTTATAGAAGTGTGTCTTGGAGGATTTCAATATCACAAGATCACATACAGTCAAATTCAGATCAATAGGACCTGTAATTAAAAAGGATTCAGGAATTATGTCTGATAGATCTGTAATCTTCATAGCATCTTCAGTTGCGATGATGATTGGATAATTTTCATTGTCAGGTAAGTAATCCAGAGCAAACGGGATCAACTCATTACTAAGGGTGATCAGTGCCTCGTCACGATGGGAAAAGTCATCTATCGTGGATTGAAGAGTGATATCGTAATCTGGTAGGAGTGATGGTATATCAGCAAGATGATTTGTTGAATTATGTTGAAAGATGTAGGGTAGAATCATATCAGCTGCTAGTGTCATGTCCCGGTTTGAACTATAGAATAAACCTACACTACTGTGATGCATCTCTTCAACAGACATCCCTGTGATCATGAAAGCTTCATCATATGTGACAAGTAATGTGGAATCAGGTCTGTATCCAAGGTCTGTCATATTGAAATGCTCTGCTGTTGAAGAACTTGCATTCGCAATGAGAAATCCACCATCTCCAATTCCAATATAATTATGGTCCGCAGTCTCTAGAGTGATGATGGTATCATCGATATAGTGAACAGTAAAAGTTTCCTCAGAACCTATATCGGATGCACTTGCCACAACACGACCATCCTCAGTCACTGAGAGATAACGGCCACCAACTTCTTTAAGCGCTATCTGGTTCTTCCCACAGATTACACGTTGAAGGGCTGCATTCTCAATTGAGGATTCACAAGCTACACCATATCCAGTTGACTCTATGATTACATATCCATTGGATGAGGAGTTAAGTGCAATTGCATTGATGTCTGTAAACCCGATGACCTCCCATTTGAGTTCCACACTCATCGTCAATCTAAGAGGTTCTTTTGCGGGAAAGAACATTTTACTACCGAATGCCACTACTCGCTCATTTTCCATAACAGGGCTGATAGGAATGTGTATGCCATTCGATACCACCCGAATTCCGTAGTCTTCCACATCTTCCTGTTCAGGAATTGCATTGAGTGTGATATACAACATTGGAATGACTGTGACATCTTCTTTGGAACCATCCAAATCTTGCATAGCACCAGTTGTATCATAGGGCCAGTCCCAAAATTGGTTTACTAGCTGTAGGTTTTCGACATTGGCAGGTATCAACTGAAAAGTGATGTATGTTGGCACACCAGTCAATTCTATACTCATATCAAAATTCAAACGTGTATTAGTCCTTCTAAATGGGTCGGCATCAAGATCATCATTGACACCATCACCATCATTATCAAAGTCCCAAACATTCGGTATACCATCACCATCGATGTCGCTGACTGAAACAGAAAACTCCTGGTTATCAGGCAGTCCATCAAAGTTTGTATCTGGTTCTAAAGGGTCTGAATCTGCAAATACCTCAAAGTAATCAGTCAATGAATCGTGGTCTGTGTCATTGCATGTAGAGTTTGTTCCGATAATCGCTTCCACTATATCAGGGAGTCCATCGTCATCTGCATCCGGTGAATCTGGAGGCAGGAGAGCGATGAGTTCTTGGACAAGTGCTTTCAACGAAGAGGGATTTCGTGGAGGAATATCACTCTCAATTGTGTTCTCACGAGACATCAGTACTGGATTATCGACAGTTGGCGCTTGATTTGCAGCGTACTCAAACTCGACCAATGAGATCATACCTATAAGAATCATTACAACACTAATTCGAATGCATAATTTTACTTTCTTATTCATTCCCTTTGAAATTCCATCTCCATATCCCACGCGTGATTCCTCCAAGGTAATATGTCGAAAAAGAATCAATGCCAATGTTAATCTTAAAGAAATATACTGATATTTCCTTAAGCAATTTAATAACAAGCAAACTGATAAGTACTCTTATATTTCATAATCAAGACTACTGGATTTTCAGACGAAATACCATTGTTCGTGTCTCTCGCTCACGCCCAAATAAGCCTTGATGACTCTGGTGTTCAGTCCTGTGATTCGTGATAGGCGTGTCTTTTGCCTCTCCGTTATCACACCCCATCGTATCGGGACCTTGACCGTAATCATCACACCACTGGAGCGACCCACAAGTTACCACCTTTCATAATTAAATTTCCGACCTGTTTCCGGTCCGGTCATGTTTCACTCAATCACTTGTCTAGAGATTGACTGATAATCTCCACACATTCTGTTACGTCGGATGAGTCGTCTTTATTCATCTAAGGTGAAGATTCTACTTGCGAAGTTGCTCCTTGTTACCTTTCAAATAGCTAATCTAAGGAATGGGCAGGTTGCTTCTTTATAGCTAAGAGGGTCTGAATATCATCAAACTGATTGAAGGGTGGAATTTTGAAATGTAACCATCTGCCATCATGATACTGTTTTGTATTCATGAAGATATCCACAGTTTCTGAACTGAAATCATTTTTTAGTTGTTCAAATTTTTGCACTTCATTCTTTCCGAATATGATAAGAACAGTTAGTTCGTTTTTCTTTGGATAAAATGTAAGTAAAGTCTTGCCACTCCTTTTGTATCGAATTGTTGCATCCAAATCTTTATTCTCTCTAATTGGTTCAAATTCGTAGTTCTCATCAATATATTTTTTTATTCGCATCCACATCTTGCCTGCTTTATTGCCCAGAAACTCTAAAATCTCGTCATCAGTTGGTTCTCGGCTTATATCTGACTCTTTTTCCTTGACCACAAAAATCACCACGTTGGATTAAGCATGAATATTGTGTCCAATTTCCATCCTATCTATTTTTTGCGAGTTCATCTTCCCTCAATTTCTTCTTGAATAATTTCATTGCAATAGTCAATGGGAGCTGGTCTCTGAACTCGACCCATTTTGGTAGAGCATAGGGCTTTACTTTATCCGCCAAGAAGTCAATAATATTCTGTTCCGTAACTTTTCCTTTGTATTCGTGCTTCAACTGGACAAAAGCCTTTACTCTCTCACTGCCTGATCTTTCTGGATCAAGAATCCCTATGACACCTGCGATATCTACTGCTTCATGCGACTGAAGGCAACACCTTTGGAATGATGCAGAGTGATCCTCATTCCAAAGCGAAAGATGGGCTGTGACTTGGAATTTTGTAAAAATCTAGAATTCGACTAGTTATTTAGTACAAGTACTAATTATCCGTTTCTCTTATTCTGGATAATGAAATCAAGTTGGAATAAAAGGAAGGGGATTTTCCCCTTCTTGTACAACTTTTCTAAGATTAGAGAGACTTTTAGGTCATAATATACATGAGATAATCACCATTTCTTACTAAAAATGAGTAAATCGCGCTACGACAATAGGAGATTGTATAGATGACAAGGGATGCAATTTTACTACTACTGATGCTTGTACTGGTCGTTTCAGTTACTGATGCAACTGAGTCACCAACGACCATAGTGGTTTATGAACCACTTAACTTTGTTTTATCACAAACAGAAATGCCAATATACGAAACGATAGCTCCAGAGGTGAATCTGACCTATGCTGAGGATCTTGCATTCTCACTCTTTGGTATTCGTGATTCCTTTGCCGCCGAAGTAGAAGGGATATACGTAGTAAACTCAGGGGACAAAACTTTCGAACTTGATTCAACGGATGGCTCTCTTTTCTATGCTGACTATTCTAAACTATGGAATATTTCTTTAGGAATTGATAGAACCACTCCTAGTCAATGCCGTACAAATGCAGATGAGTGGTTAGCTGAAAATGAACTGATTCCAACAAGTGCTCACTTTGCAAATATTGGGAATACTACTGCAATGATATACAACACAGATTCAGGAGAAACCCAATCGAAGATTCTTCAATACCATGTGAATTATGAATTCACAATTGGAGAATATCCAATCACAGGTGAGGCAGCACAAATATCCGTTATGATAGGTGAAGGTGGTGAAAGAATTGGATTCGATTGGAAATGGCAATATATTAACCCGGACCCACACGCCACTGCAATCCTCTTAGAATTCGAGTCAATACTGGATACAAATGAAATCGCTTCAAGCAGCATCGTGGACTATAGATTAGTTTATGACCTAGCAGATGAAGATAGTAATCTCCTTGTTCCTGTCTATGAAATTACACTTGTTGAACCTGATGATGACGGGAATGATATTCACTTTGTTTTGAAAATTGATGCAACTGATTATAAACCACTGGTTCAAATTACTAACCCCCAGAGTAGTATAACAGTCGAACCTGGCCAAACCATCACTTTTGATTGTGCTGTTGTTTTAGGAACGCCACCTTACACGTATGAATGGCAATCTGATTTTGACGGTGTATTAAGTACTGCGAAATCATTTTCCATCTCAACACTCTCTGAACAATTTAAGAAAAATGTGAACGTGCCCCATTCGATTTCGGTTTCAGTTTGGGATGCAGAAAACAGATGGGATAGTGAAGCTATCGCTGTTACTGTTGATTCAAGCCCACCCATCATTATTGAGTGGGGAATTGTTTTGGTTGCTTTGGGTGCAGTCTTTGTTCTAGTATCAGCTTTAGTGATAAGTAAGAGAAAAGGTATATTCATGTTACTGTTTCTATTGATGCTAGGTTCAGCATTTGTCTTCTTCCCAATAACGTCTGCAACCAGTGGAATGTCTGAAAACCATAAACTGACTCCTAGTGCACCAACGGGTGCTTATGATGACGGTGTCAAAGAAATTGGGATTGAGTGGATTGGGCTGTCACATCATAAGAAACCTTTGTACAACAATGAGAAGAATACTGAAGGTTTCTACAATTGGATGGGTATCTCTGGAGGTTACAGCAGGGAATTCAACTGGCATGAATATAGTGCGTGGGAAGAGGACTTCGTAGATGCATCATTTGGTGGTACCGATACAGAATGGGTAGATGCTGTAGACTTTGTGTATCTTCATAGTCATGGAGGTCCTAATGGTATTAGTTTCACCTCGAAACATGACCAGACATTTCTGAATTTCAGTGAGATGCGATTGGGTGATGGTGATCTAGAGACTCTTGCTATCGATGCATGTAAAACATTAGCCTGGAGGGATAAGCATGGCAACAATGTATTTTCGAGGTGGGGGCCTGCTATGCAGGGTATTCACCAAGTCTGTGGTTTTGCGACAAACAGTGTGAATTCTGCAAAGACTGGTCCGAAATTCGGTCTCTATATAACTGGTCTTTCGTTACTCAATAGTGCAACAATAGTGAACGCATGGTTCAGAGCGTGTCTTGAAACTGAGCCTAGTGATTCAGTGTCTGCTGTGTTCTATGCGACAAAGTCAACGAACCCATATCAACCACAGCAAGATGATCCGATTCACGATCACGCATACGGGTTTGGATATGTATGTTCAGATCCAACCCCAGGAACATACCTAAACTTCGTCTATATCACATCGAGTTGCTAGTATAACAGGAATGGAGGTCGAAAAGTTGAGAAGAGAGGTAATCTTATTGTTTCTGATGTTCTTGTTGGTGGTTTCAGCTTCAGACCAAGCTGCTCCACCAGCGGATATGGTGACCTTTGAACCAATGAATTTCGTTCTATCTCAGACCGAGATGCCAATCTATGAGTTGTTGACTCCGGATGTGAATGAAACCTATGTGCAGAGTCTTGCATCCTCACTCTTTGGTATTCACGATACCTTACCTCAAGAAACAGAGGGTATCTATTTTGTCAATTGGAGCAATTCCTATCTTGAGGTTGATTCAACTGATGGATCCATTTGGTTTGCAGATTACGATAGACTATGGAATATCTCATCGGGTGATGAGCTTCCCAATGCGACTGAGAGTCAAACAATAGCAGAAGCTTGGTTAGATGAGAATGGACTCGTTCCTGCAAATGCTGAGTTTGCTGGAATAGGCACAACCAATGCTACCATATACAATATTGAAACTCATGTGATGCACTCAAAGATACTCAACTATCATTTCAATTATGATTTTGCTATAGACGATTTTCCAATTGCAGAAGAGTGTGCAAGCATTAAGGTAATCATCGGTGATGAGGGAGAAGTTCCTGGTCCTGCTCAGAGCATTGTTGGATTTGACTGGAAATGGCGAGATATCAATCCTACACCATATACTACTGCAGTTCTCATAGAGTTCGATTCAATCTTGTCAACGTTTGGAATCCCAGCAGACTCTGTAGTGGCATACAGTCTGGTGTATGAAACTGGCGAAGAAGATTCAAACAATGACCTCCTATATCCTGTCTACGATGTAACTCTCATTGAAACCAATGATGATGGAATCGAAAATGAATTCAATCTGAAGTTTGATGCAACAGAGTTTCAACCATTTACTGGAATTATTCAACCCGCAAGTGGTATCGTGAGACAACCCGGAGTTCCAATTTCGTTTGACTGTCAGGTACAGTTTGGGACCCCTCCCTATCAGTATCAATGGCACTCTCTATTTGATGGTGTCTTAAGCAATTCTGAGAATTTTACAACTTCTACTCTCTCAGAAGCTTTCAAGGAGAATACCCCTGTTCCGCATCCAATCATTCTAACTGTTATAGACTCGGAGAATCAGAAGAGCTATGACATCGTGGCAGTTACAATTGATTCGACTGCAGCTATGAGTATTGATCCCAATATCGTGATAATTGCACTTGGATCAATAACCCTCTTGGCTGTGTTTCTTATTGTTGTAAAGAAGAAAGGTTTCCTTGTTGTGCCTTTTCTGTTTCTACTACTTTCAGCTTTCATTTTCTTGCCTATAACATCAGCATACGCTCAAGTCGATATCAAACACGAATTTAGACCCAGTGCCCCAACAGGAGCATTCGATGACGGCATTAAGGAGGTAGGCGTTGAATGGGTGGGAAACTCGTACGAGGATAGACCACTATGGAATTCTGAGAGCGATGCAGGCAAGTTCTACCACCATATGGCAATCACTGGAGGATATAGTCAAGAATTCAATTGGGGTGAGTGGAATGCCTGGGAGTCTGACTTCCGAGCTACTGAACACGACGGTAATGATACAGAATGGATCGATGCTGTAGATTTCGTGTATTATGCTGGACATGGTAATCCTAACTCGATTTCTTTTACAACTGTAAATGGTCTGGATACATACGCTAACTTCAACAAGTTGAAGCTCGGTGATGGCGACCTCGAAACTCTAGCAATGACATCATGCAACGTTCTAGAATTCTATAACTTTTATGGGCTAAATGTTTTCGAATTATGGGGTCCTGTTCTTCAGGGCATCCATCAAGTGTGTGGATTTGCCACAGGTGCCAAGAACTCTGATAGTATGGGGTTACAATTTGCTTTGCACATGATGGGTCAGTACCCCCTCCCAGCTCTAACAATAATAGAATCTTGGTTTAGAGCTGGCATGGAATTTCAACCTCCTGACAAGATACTTGCAGTGTTCTATGGTACGAACTCGACGAATCCATTCCAACCTCAATTGGATGATCCTATCAATGACCACATGAAGGGATTTGGCTACCAATGTTCTGACCCCTTACCAGAGAATATGGAATGGTACGTCTACATAACAAGCAATTGTTAGAATGACTCTCCGATTCAAACATCATAGGAACTAGATGTTCACCACTGGAGAACCATTTCTAAAATTGCTAGTTACACTTCTTCTATACCAGATGATTATAACAACAAGTGCAAGCACTCCTGATATGAGGAGAATGTGTTCAATACGAATAGGGGGATTTGACGCCATATCTTGGTTGATTATTGTCCACTCATTACTCTGATGATCGTAAGCCCAAAATTCATCTGAGAGTCTATCTTCTACTGTTGGGATATCACAGATTCCTCCAAACAGAAGAACTCGATTCTCAATAGAATCGAATGTCATTGATGCTAAGACCCTTTGTGTTGGGCTTACTACAGGATGCATTTGTGTCCAACTATTTTCCGATTGGTCAAATATCCATGTTTGATTGTACAGATCCGTTGTAAGATAATGGCTCTGTCTTCCACCAAAAACTACAATCATAGAATTTAGAGAATCGTACGTCATAGAGTGCCAGTAGACTTCTTCAGGCCCATCTCCCTGAGAAACCTCTATCCATGTATTGGCTTCATAGGAATATGTCCAGAGGTTGTTTTCAACCAGTGCTGATCTACCCCCAAAAAGAATTGCATTCTGATGTTCAGAATCGTAAACCATCTTGTGTCCATATCTTGGCTCTGGATTTGATATTGGAAGTACTTCACTCCAAGTATGATTGTTCCAATGGAATATCCATGTATCTTGCAAGGATGAACCATTATCAAAATCATATCCTCCGAATAGAATCGTCTTCTGATTGAGTGAGTCATAACATAGAGCAGTGTCACTTCTGGGAGCTGGACATAGAGTCGTATTCACCTGTTCCCATTGATATACTGTGTAATTGAAAATCCAAGTATCGTTCAAAACTTGCACATTATCAAATCCTCCGAAAAGCAAGACTTGATTTTCATCGCTGTTGAATGACAGACCATAGTTGTGTCTCCCACTTGGATGAATGGATGAAGAAATCTCATTCCATGAATTGTTGCTGAAAGAATAAACCAATGTATCGTCAAGTTGTTGGTATTCTCCATCGATTATGGTCTCTCCACCGAAGAGAAGCATTTGGTTTGATAATGGAATGAATTGAACCTTATGTCCAAATCGTGCAGATGGCCAATCAATCTCATTTGAATTTGTAGAAACTACTTCAATATTCAAACAGAGTGGGGTCAGGATGATTAGAGCAAGTAAGATTGCACCGTGAATTCCGTATCTGAAGCGTTTCATAGGTTTTCCAATCAAAGAGAATTATTTTCTATTTAATAGGACATTGGGTTGGCGCCATGGCGGTTACATTTTTGCCAGTTCTTCTTCCCTTAGCTTTTTCTTAAAGAGCTTCATAACAACGGTCATAGGTAGCTCATCTCTGAACTCTACCCATTTTGGCACTGCATAGGGTTTCACCCTGTCTTTCAGAAAATCAATGATGTCTTGTTCAGAGACCTTTCCCTTGTATTCGTGCTTTAACTGGATGAAAGCTTTCACACGTTCGCTCCCTGGTCTCTCAGGATCTGGGATGCCAATCACACCAGCAATCTCAACTGCATCGTGTTCATGGAGAATATCGTCAATGACTCTGCTGTAGACTTTGTTACCTGAAACATTTATCATATCCTTGATTCTGTCAACAATCTTGAAGTAGCCATCACTGTCAACCTCGACTATGTCTCCCATTGGTAACCATCCTCCTTCTTTGAGACCGCTACCCTTTGTTGGCCAATATCCGAGCATCGTCTGAGGTCCACGTATCCAAATCTCTCCGCGTTCTCCAATAGGCAATTCTTCTCCTGTATCTAAATCAACGATTTTGATGTCCGTTTCAGGAATTGGTATTCCAACACCTCTCCTCGTTTCTGCCATGAATCCTGTCACTTTAGAGAGCGCAGAGATATTGATTGTCACAACACACGAGGTTTCTGTTGCTCCATATCCCTCTCCCATCGGCACACCTGATATTTTCTCAAAGTCCTCTGCCAGTTCCTCTGGTAGTGCCGCCGCACCTGAGAAATAGAATATCTGCGCCTTCACCAAATCCATTTGGGCAAATAGAGAGTAATGTGTGGGAACTGCAAATACAATGAATGGTCGATGGTCATTGATGGTCTGCACAATCTTCGGAATATCTCGCGAGTCCATCAGGAGCATCTTGATTCCCCACGAGATACACGCATGAACTGCCCAGTGACCATAAGCGTGGAAGATTGGCACACATACAACTGCAGAACTCTTACCAATGATTCCATCTTTTAGAGGCGCCATCATCCAGTGAATCGACTGTCTAACATTAGATGTAATATTGTAGTGGGATAACATGGTTCCTTTTGGTTGTCCGGTAGTGCCCCCTGTAAATGGCAACAGGGCAATGTCCTCTTTCGGATTAATATCAACAGTTTCAGTATGAGGTTCATACTTCTCGATCAGGTCACTCAGGAGATAGTAGTTCTCATCCTGAACCTCTTCCATGTCGGGGTACTCGTAATCGGGGAAGAGCTTGGTCGGTGCATAGATAACAGTCTTCACATTGGTTTCTAATTTAATCGAATTGAGACGTTCAAGACGTCGGTAGGAACAAATTGCGACCTTTGTTCCACTTTCCTTTAGTTCGTATTGCAAGTCATCTCCTTTGTGTAGTATACTAAGCGGTACGTGGATAGCTCCTATCTTCATCGCGGCATAGTCCGCAATAATGAACTCAGGACAACCAGGAAGTATGGTCGCAACAGTATCTCCTTTCTTGACACCGAGGGCAACAAGAGCTGAAGCTAATCTATCCACTTTTTCCTTAAGTTCAGGATACGTGATTTCATCTCCTGCATATTCGCAAGCAACGATATCAGGAAACTTCTTTGTTGTTTCTTCAAGGAACTTGTACACGTTCATCTCTGGATATGGTGACATTGAGTGATCCAGCTTAAAAGGTCCAATCTGGTAGTTATCTAACCAGGGTTTCTCTCCTGTAACTTTCCTTTCCGCTGCAGTTACTTTATCCTTCTTCATAACACTAGATATCTGCTGTGCCTTCTGCCTTGGAGTATCTTCGGTGATAGCTTTGTCCGCATGGACTTCATCAATCAACCACTCCAAACCAAGTTCAACAAGCTTCTCTTTCGTTGGTCTTCCTTGCTCATCCCAATCCCGATATTTGTAGTAAGCATTGAGTAGAACTTCTAAATCTACAACGTGTCCCTCTGCAGGTCCTTCTGGTAATGGCTCTTCAAGCATTCGTGGTGGGAGCGTATCATCAGCACGAGTAAATCCCTCTCTCAGAATATATGCTCTCTCAAGATTGTAGATTCGTTCTCCTGTCTTGCGGAATTCGTCCGCGGTATAGTCAATACCCATGAGGGTGCCCATGAGACCTCCCCAGTCCTCAACAGTCAGGACCATTCCCATGAATTTACAGCCGCCAATAGCATCAAAGATTCCGAATGCATCTTCGAAGTTCTTTACTATCTCTGCTGTTTCCGGAATCTCTTTTAGTGGGTCTCCAATATCCGCCTCATCAACTATCATAAATGGCATTGCAAGGAAAGCTGGTCCTTCAATATAGGCTGTAATATGGTCTCCTCCTCGATTGGCTACGGCATATGCGAGACCCGTTATCTTTGCAGCGCGACTATCATAGCCTGGTAGTTCGAGACCCTTGACATGCATTGCAAATCTCTCTGAACCCTGACCCAGCTTATCAGCCATTCTCTTCGTTCCCTCAGCCAGCAAATCACCAACACCTTCTCGTTTTGCAATCTTATGGACCAGGTCAACAATCAATGATGCGTTGCCCCATGAAAAATCTAGACAATCAACATCCTCATCTCTTAGAATCCCTCGTTGATAACACTCCATCGCAAATCCCACCGTATTTCCAGCAGAGATTGTATCAATCCCATACTCGTTACAGAGGAAATGAGCAAGAGTGATTGCTTCTAAATTATCCACACCACACATGGTCCCAAATGAACTTAGGGTTTCATATTCTGGTCCCTCCCCCTTACTCTTGAAAGGTCCTGACTTTATCTCTGCGATTCTTCCACAATGAATCGGACATGCAAAACAAGGCTTTCTTTTTACGAGGATATTTTCATTGATGGCGGTTCCATTGATTTTCTCTGCATTCTCGAATACTCCTGTCTGCCAATTTCTTGTAGGTATTCCTCCTTTGACATTGACAAGGTCCACCATTGTTGCAGTTCCATAGACTTCAAGGGTCATTTTCAAAATGCTCTGATTCACCCAGTCGAATCTCTGCTTAGCTTCTTTAGCATAGGCTTCTTCGTCTGCTACAGGGATGTCCATGGTCCCCCTAGATGCGATTGCCTTGAGATTCTTTGAACCCATTACTGCGCCTACGCCACAACGACCCGCAGCTCTTCCCCAATGTTCTTCATCACAATCATTCATGATAGCTGCGTATTTGACCAGATTTTCGCCAGCAATTCCAATACATGCAACATTGAATTTCTCTCCATGCTTCTCTTTCAAGATTCGTGTCGTTTCAGATGTGTTCTTCCCCCAAACCTCCTTGGCATCTACAAGTTCTGCCTTTCCATTATCAGTAAGAAGATAGACTGGTTTTGGTGATTTTCCTTCAAAGATAACGCCATCAAATCCTGAGCGTTTGAAGTCCCTTCCCCAGAATCCTGCTGAGTTTGCTTGACCCCATCCATTGGTCAATGGCGACTTTGTTACTACACTATATCGACCAGTGCTAGGGGACCGTGTTCCAGTCAATGGTCCTGTCATGAAAATGAGCTTGTTATCCGGTCCAAGAGGGTCGATACCTCTCTCAGTCTCATCAAACAAGTACTTTGTTGCAAGTCCAGCCCCACCTAGGAATTTGCGCAAAGTCTCTTCGTCGGGGAATTCCTCTGTGATAGTTGAGGTTGTTAGATTGACTCGCAGGATTTTTCCCATGTATCCGTACATTATCAAGAGACCTCGATACTGCTCAAAGAATAGTTTATTTGACAATTATAAGCGTGCTGTTTGTCAAGGTCTGAGGTTCCTACATTGAAGGTTTCTGTCAAATTCTATGCACATCTTAGAGACCTCGTGGATAAAAAGCAAAAGATAGATTTAGACCTTGAAGACAGTGCTACTGTAGGTCAGTTAGTTCAGAAGTTAATACTTGATTCAAAAATCAAAGAACATCTGGTTGATGAAAAAAATGAACTGAGGTCGGAAATCACAATCTTAAGAAATGGGAGAGAAATCAAATTCCTAGAAGGATTGGATACGGTACTCAATCACGAAGATGAAATCTCAATCTTTCCCATTGTTGCTGGTGGATAGACCCAAGAACTAGAGACCGAATTGTTTAAAGTTAGGCAAGACTTAGACTCTGATTATCATGCCAAAATTTATGTCGGAAGAGTGGTTGAATCTATACGAGAAAGCACTCAACAGCAACGAAGCGTATGCCAAAGCTGCATCTTGGTGGACTGGAGACTTTGTCTTTATTGTCAGAGCCAGTGGTAATCTAGACCATGATATTATGGGATTTATTGGATTGACGCACGGCAAGTGCACTGGTGTGAAACCTATCTCAAGTGAAGATGAGTTTGAGGTAGTAGCACCTGGAAAGAGTCCAACCAGTCCCGATAAGATTACTGTTGAATATACCTACGAGGCTAATCATGATACTTGGATAAAGATCATCAATGGCGAATTAGACCCAATACGCAGTCTTCTAAGTGGAAAAGCACGGATTCAAGGAGAAATGGCGAAGGTTCTCAAAGCAACTGATGCTGCAAAGGAACTCGTCAGAACTGCCACACTCATCGAAACAGAGTTCTATTAATCTCACTAAGGTGATATGCTATGGATGATTCAGCACAAGAAACTCTATTCTTGACCTTCAAGACTGTGATTGAAGATGTTGTCGCAGACAAA
>SDOA01000216.1 GCA_004524595.1 Candidatus Thorarchaeota archaeon
ATAGTTAGAATCTGCTGATTGCTTTGAGTTGACCGAACAAGAATTCCCGCAATTTCAGCTAGACTGAACATTATTAATCCAATAGAGAACCAAAGATTGAGTGTATGAAGTCGATCATCCGTTGTTCCTGGTTTACCTGAATAGATTCTCAATCCCAAGACACCCAAGAATAATGCAGTCATCGGAGTGATGACTGATAATACTGTAAGTACATTGGTTGTATATCCAGTAGTTGCCAACAACAAACTAAGCAGAAGGACAGCAAGACCAAAGACAATAACCAGTATTGGATCAGTCCAGCTTGTTCTGCGCATCGATATCAAACTCCTTTGTGGTGCATCGGCAAGCACATCTCTTCCTTGATTTGTATATTGTGCTTATATTGTGTTTGATGATTGATAGATGGTACTCACCTATCAAACAAGAAATGATTCCCATTCGATATGAAAAACTGTACTTGGAAATCGTCTCTCCAATTCGTCTTTTGTGTTATAGAGGATCTTATTGATTGGTCCTGAGCCTATGAGATCCATGACTCTTCGCGTGATGAATTGCATGAAGACTCTAAGACCGTCATCTAAAATATCTGGACTAATCGTTCCTTTCAAAGTTGCAGATAGAAGAGTGCTTCTCATCTCGACATCCACTCCTTCCTCTAATGTTACAAATGCAAGCCATGAATAATTATCTATTAATTTTTCACGCGCACTGTAGAATATACTACGTGTCACATTTTTTCCCAAGATGTTGGCTAGTCGGTTTAGTAGTAACTGAAGAGCTGATGAATATCGGACAACCACTGCCTGTGATGGCGAAACAAGTTCAATCATTTTTCTCTTCTGAAGCCATGCAACTTCTTCAAGGAATCTTTTCAGATCAGATGTCTTCAGACGTTCCGCAGCAATCGATAGAGGGGTCTCTCCATCGAGTTCGTTAAGTGCTCGAATAGCGTCCGGTGTTAAATCCTGAAGCATTTCTTCAGAATGCGTTAATGATGTTGCTTGATAGATGTCATCTGGTCTAACTGGATTCGCAACTACTATTGCACCCTCCCAGAGCGCCTCTGCAGTAAGATTGAGAGCTATCTCAACTGGCACCTCTAGAAAACTCGCAGCATCTTTTACAGAACAGATGTCCGGAATCAATCGAAGAAATGAAATCACATCCGGTCGTTTCGTATAATGCTCCCAAGCTGGCTTTACTGTTATCAACGAATCCTCAGTGATCTGCTCTCTCACGAATTCATTCATTATTGTCTGTTCAAAACGAGTTTGTACTGCTAGATCAAGATCTACCCATTTGAGAACACTGAACTGCTCTTCAAAGCGTATGATTGTTCTCTTCAATTTGTCTCTAACATATTGAGAATCTATCTTAGTCGATATTGCTCCAAGAGTCCACTCACCAAACTCAACCAGAATTGTATAATCTGTACCCTCAAATGCACGTGCTTGAGACTTAATTGAACGAGTTGCCTCGTCGAAGAAAGATGTCATTGCGACGAGGAAAGATGAGAGGAGTTGGGGGTCAAAGGCGGAACCTGTGAAGTCTTTGTGGTACATACACACTCCTGTATCTCTTCTAATGATGTAGATACTATTGATATCCATGGTGTGTATTCCTCTCTATCTTCCTAGCTACCCTATGTTAATCTAGTCATCCCTCTGACTGTCATATAGTGCTTGGCGTGTACTATGTGTATTGACTCCTAATCCTTTTTGAGGATTTTAGTGATGTATCCTTTTTGCTTCTTTCACTAATTGTATCGATGGTCAGCCTTATAGGAATTTCAACACCTCTTTACTTGGTAACAATGTCAAAAAAGGAAGACTTAGCATCAATATGTCCAATCTGTAAAAGAGGCAGATTGATATTACGCTCAATGATATACAGTGTCCCCTTTTTCAATGAACTGGCTATGTTTAATATAGTCTGTCCAGAGTGCGGGTTCAGTCATAATGATGTGTTCTCTGCAGAACAACGAAAGCCCAGCCGTTTCTCTCTCTACGTTGATGACGTTTCTCTCCTCAATGTGCGTGTCGTTCGTTCAGGCTCTGGGACCTATCGATTTCCCGAGTGGGGGATTGATGTAGAACCCGGTCCAGCCGCTGACTCGTTCATTACAAATATCGAAGGTCTCCTCTATCGAGTTCGTGCTGTGGTAGAAACAGCAATGAACTTTGCAGATATTGATTCAGAAAGGCAAAGAGCATCTGAAATATTGGAACAGATACAAGCTGCCATCAAAGGTGAATTCCCTTTCACACTTGTAATCGAAGATCCAGCAGGTGTAAGTGGCATACTCCCCGATGACATGACTTTGGTTCAATACGAGGAACTCTCTCCTGCCAAGGCCTCCAAATTGAGAGGTGCTCCATTTTGGATAGATGTCTTGCGAGAAGAGTATAAAGAAAGTTAACGAAATCTTCTCTCCACTCCGTAATTCTTTTAACCACAGCAATCAGCATTGCGATTTGTAAAACGTAATTACAGAAAACCTGTTGCTTCGTTTATTCATAAAAAGTGGGCCGGTAGATTAGCCCGGCAGATCGCATGGTTTGCATCCATGAGGCCGCGCGTTCAAATCGCGCCCGGTCCACCATCCTTCAAATATACTCATTCTGTGACTTTTCCAGCACAGTTTTTACAATACGGACGTCGCGAAGAACCAACATATACAGGTTCTCCTCGAATCTTCTTCTTGCATCTATTGCATTGTATCATATTTCGATCACATCCTTACAGAATTAATCAAAGAGCTATTTCAATCATATAGATTTTGATGCTCAACAAAATACAGTAACAAAGTTGCTTATTACCTCATCTATGCAATTACATCATCTAGCGACTATAGTTCACTGAGACTTCTCCTAAAAGTGTCTGTTATTGTTTCAATTTGCGTTTGCATAACCCGTCCTTCAAAGATATCCTTAAGAGGTGGATTTTCTGGCCTTTAGCTCAATACATACCGGAATCTAGGCAATAACTTGCGAAAAATTAAGACTTTTGCTTAGGAAAACGGGATGGTGAAATGAAATATGCAATTATTCCAAACATTCTTAGAAGCCATGTCGCTCATAGAACAGGTAATGATCTTAACTGTCATTGGGGCGGCAATCGTAAGTTTCGTGTATGCTTGGTGGCTCAGAAAAGGTGTTCTTGAAAAAGACAAGGGAACTGAGCAGATGCAAAAAGTTTGGAACGGTATCAGAGAAGGAGCACTATCCTACCTCGATAGGCAGCTGAAGACTATCATACCAATACTAATTGTATTGTCTATCCTTCTTTTCTTCACCGTTTACATAACGACTCCTGAGAGAGGTACTGAGGTCTTGTTTGGTGATTCAGAGTATGGCCGAATCATTGTTGGTATCGGTCGCTCAGTTGCCTTTGCTCTTGGTGCGAGCTTCTCTCTGATTGTTGGACAGCTTGGTATGCGTATTGCTGTTGAATCCAACATACGAGTTGCACAGGCTACACGAGAAGGAACCG
>SDOA01000217.1 GCA_004524595.1 Candidatus Thorarchaeota archaeon
CGATTGGGGCTTGGACTGTATCTTCTCTCTGAGCTGTTTAAATCGATGAGAGATCATGGTTGCGAATATTCAGCTGTTGGAACTCCTGCTGCTAATAGCAATGCTATAGCTATGTATCAGAAGGCTGGGTACAAACTAAATTCCTATCTTATCCATTTAGAAAAAGTTCTATGATATATTGTCTATAGATCGGTGCCAAAATCGGTGTCTTCTGAATAATCAATTGTTTCATTATTCTCTATCGAACTCTCCTGATATTCACTTGGATGTGAGTACTGGAACGCCCTTCGTATCATTAGACAACCAATTGTCGAAATGATTCCACAGAGGAATAGTGTTATAGAAATCGGCGCGACAGATAAAAGCCATCCAAAGAATGCGATCTGAGGGATACTTAGAAGAAGAACCACAGTGGGGAATAGTGAATACACTCCATTTCTCACACGATTCGGTATTGCATCAATAAAGACTCTCGATGTGAGTACATTAGCGAGTTGGTAAAAGATACCTACTACAAAGAATACTAAGATCATCAGTATGACTGGAATCATTGCGGGAGCAGGAACTTGAAGAATCAAGATTTCAGTTCCAGGGAGGAAATAACTGATCATTGGTGAATCTTCTGCTGGAATAGGAAATACGAATATGATTATTGCAAAAATCCAAAAGAATGCGGCTCCTGCAGACTGTAAAAATCGAAATCTGGGGAGCCATTTCTTTGCTTCAAATCTCTTAGCCCAAACACCTGAACGCTCAGCATAGAATACAAGTGGTAACATAACAACTGTTCTGAAACCAGCAACTGCAACATCTGTTACTAGATAACTGTAGTACATTGGATACAGTATCAAATTTCCCCAGACTCCAATACAACTATTTACTAGCATCGAACCTAGTAGCAAGTATTTCACATATTGATTACTGAAAAGATATTTCACTCCATCCTTCAGGAGTGTGACATATTCATCAAAAGATGGTTTTGTCTGTTCAAGTTTCACTGCATCAGATAGATTCCGGACCAATTTTATCGAAGCAAATGCAATCATAATGCACATTACAGCTTGTAATTGAAATACCCAAGATCTGCTAAAGATAGTTGCAAGAATCCCTCCAGGAATCAATATTGTAGTTGTTGTTAACCACCCTAGCATGTTCATTTTTCCAATGAAGACGCCATATTGTTTGTGCCCCTCATCCTCTACCATCGCAACCTGCCAGTTGTTATCAAACCATGAACCTAAAGCTCCACTCTGTTGAGAACCTGCAAAACCCATCAATGCATAGATCACGACAAGGAGAAGGAATGGGGTTGTTGTGGTCACAAGGGATACCAAGTAAAATGCCATGGCAAAGGTGATGTATGCTGTTGCAAGGACATATCTCTGTCCTAACCAATCTCCGATTACACCTGTAGGGTAATCAAATAATGTTTGCACAACCATTTGGATTATTACTAAAATGCCAACGTAGGTCATTCCTACTAAGTAATCGTTGTTACCTAGCGCTTCTGCAACGAATATCAAATAGAATGTCGTGGATATTGAGAACGCAATGTCCATGAAGACGTGTAATGATATGTAAATCTTTGAGAGTCTGATTACTTCTGGTTTGGCATTTCCAAGGCCAAAATATGAAGTAATCCTTCCCACAGCTAATCTCCTGAATAAGTTTTGATTACTTGTTCCTTATAATATCTATAGGTCAATTGGAATATAGTTCTCTACATTAAAAGAGAATGATTAACAGGAAAAAGGGCTGTTGATCCTCTATTGGACTGATACATCAGCATCCAAATAAATTGCTCTTGATGAGTTACCGATGAGGAGTTTGAAGTCGCCTTGTTCAAGATTCCAGTCATGGATTTCTATATCATAGAATGCCAAATCTTCAGCTTTAACAACAATAGGTAGTCGTTTTGATTCATTTGGTCGCAGGTATATTTTCTCAAAACCTACAAGTTCTCTTGGAGGTCGAGATACTGATGACTTGACATCATGAGCATATACTTGAATTACTTCTGATCCTGCATACTCTCCAGTATTCACAATCTCTACTTCAATTGTAAGACTGTCTTCCAAGTGGTTGAGATGATCCTTTGTTAGATGTAGGTCTCCTAGTTCAAAGGTTGTATATGACATCCCAAATCCAAAAGGAAACAGAGGTTCGATATTCTTCTCATCGAACCATCTATAGCCAACATAGATGCCCTCATCATAGAATACCCGTTTCTCATCATCGCCAGGATAATTCCTGGATTCACCTGAATGATGAGCTGGAGAGTCTGATAATTTCTTTGGAAAAGTAAGTGGCAGTTTTCCCGAAGGATTTACATCTCCGAAGAGAACTTTGGCAATTGCATTACCTGCTTCCATTCCACCATACCAGCACATCAAAATCGCTTCTACATCATCAATCCAATCATCCATTGCTATTGGACTTCCTGCGATTATGCATACAACAGTCCTTAGGTGATCAGTTGCCACTTTCTTGATCAATTTGACTTGTTCCTGAGGAAGATGTAATGACTTCCTATCTGAAGACTCTGAATCCCCACCTCGACTGTGGTCAAGACCCACGAAGACTATTGCAACATCCGCAAAGCTATCATGGGGAAATAATTTGACTTTATTATGACATTTATTTGCTAAACCTTTCAGTGGCTCGATCTCATAAGGTGGGCTTACTGCAGATGAACCACCTTTTAAAAATCCTCCAAACTTTTTCCACATATGTCTTCCATGAACACTGATTCGTTTTTGATTGTCAATATCAAGTGGTAGAAGTTCTTTATCATTCTTGAGTAGAACCATGCCCTCTTCAGCTGTATGACGGGCAAGCCTTTGATGTTCTTCTGTATTTCGTGAACCCTGTGGCAATTTTTCAGGTTTGTCGAAGACTCCTGATAACATCATCACTCGTAGATTTCGTCGAACAAGGTCATCGAGTGTTTCATCAGAAAATTTTCCATGATTGTAAGCCTTCATCAGAGATTTCGTCTTGTATCTCAATGGCCAGGGCATCTCAAGTCCAAGCCCTGCATTTACACATGCTTCAGTAGTCTTGATAGGTTTCGTAGCTATCCAGTCCGATACGACGAAACCATGGAAACCCCATTTCTCCATGAGAGTTTCTCGAAGAAGATACTTGTGTTCACTTCCATAAAGCCCATTGACCTTATTGTAACAGGACATCACTGACCATGGATTTGATTCCTTAACAGTTGTTCTGAATGCACGGAGATATATCTCATGAAGTGTTCTCTCGTCAACCTCTGAGCTTGAACTTCTCCGATCAGTTTCTTGGTTATTTGCAGCAAAGTGCTTCAGACAGGCTGCAACCCTCTGTTCTTGTATGCCGTTTACAAGTGGGATTGCCAATTCCTTTGTCAGGTAAGGATCTTCACTAAAGTATTCAAATGTCCGTCCATTTAAAGGAGTCCTAGCAATGTTCATACCCGGAGCAAGCAGAACATGTCTACCCACAGCAC
>SDOA01000104.1 GCA_004524595.1 Candidatus Thorarchaeota archaeon
GGTGTCCAATATTGGACATCCTATATATACACTTAAATGTATCGGACATCCAATATTAAGATATGAAAGAGTCCACAGACACAGTTTCATGTTGTCCACCAGATTGCTGTGATATGAGAGGACTTCTTACTTTTCAGATACTTTGGGAATTAGACAAGGAAGAGCTTAACGGTCAAGAGATAGCTAAGAAGATTGCAAAGAGAAGAGGGACAAAACCTACCCCCGGTACGATCTATCCCGCCCTTAAGGAACTCAAGAAGGAGAAACTAATTAAAGGAAGAAAAGATGGTCGACAGGTTGTTTATCGTCTCACAGAAGAAGGGAAGAAAGGATTACTGGAAGCTTCAAGATATTTCCTACAAGCTTTTGGTGATATTGCAGAGGACGTTAAAATCAAAATCATTGTAGTCAACGATGATGATTGTTGTTGCTGATTTTTCCCGCACTATTGCTCACATTTAAAAGGCGTTTTATATAAAGTTCTCTTATTCCTTATATAGTTTATAAGGCGAGAGAACAGGCGGAGATACATTACATGCCACGTCCAGAACCAAAAACTAAGATTGAGAATGTTGTCGCTTCAGTTGTGCTGAACCAGCGATTGGACCTTGATGAGATTGCAGCAACCATGCCAAACGTAGAATTTGACCCCGAGCAATTCCCAGGTCTTGTATACCGATTGAAGAAACCAAAGACTGCCACGCTAATTTTTAACTCAGGCAAAATGGTATGTACTGGTGCCAAGAGTGAAAAAGAGGCGAAACGTGCAGTTCACAAGATTGTGAAGAATATCAAGGAAGCAGGAATATCAATCACTGGAAAACCTGAGATTATTGTACAGAACATTGTTGCAAGCGCAAGCCTAGGAGCCGAACTGAACCTTGAACTTGCAGCCATGAAGCTTGAAAACACTCTCTATGAACCTGAACAATTCCCTGGTCTCATCTACAGAATGAGAGATCCTAAGGTTGTTATCCTTCTATTCGGTTCAGGGAAACTCGTCATCACTGGTGCCAAATTCGAACCACAGATCGATGAAGCCGCATTGAAGGTGATGGACCGACTTCTTGAATTGGGAGTGATGCGTATACCAGAAGGCGAAGACTGGGGACAAGCATCCTACGAAGACGATGATGAAGACTGGTAAACAAAAAATGGTTCCTATAGAAGCTTCTAATGGGAACCGGTATTTCTTTTTAATACAATGACAATATCTATGAAATCCTATTATCATAGTAAATAAAAGGTAGGAGAGCCCGAGTTTGGAATGGAGGGGTGTTCCATGACCTCGGGATCTCCTTGCGCTCAATTAAAGCAATTTTGCCGTGCGGAATTTGAGGACGCCGGGGAGAGTAGGTTCGACAAAGCATACTGCTTCTTTTGAACGGAATCATTGATGGAGAACATTTGTGAGTGATAACGGGCTGCGTCTGATGGGCTCCCAATTATCTAACAAACCTGATTTTGATAGCAGGTAGTAGAATTTGGAAGATCTGAAACAGGACTCACAGGGACTTGATTTCCAATAGTAGTATTTGCTATAATTGTGGCTACAATTGTGGCATTCTTTTAAGATATGTTTCATGATTGGTTTGTTGTGGTCTTTGATGTAACGCAAAAATTTGCGCTGTCTAAGATGAATTGTGAATCCATTCTTTTCTTCCATTGGCATGATATAAGAAATATCATTTACAGCAGCCATGTATACCACTGTATACTATTCGTATACGAACGGTTATATACTTGTCGATATTACAATGGTCAGTTAAAAACAGAAAGGAATGGCAATATGACAGATACAATGGTTCGAGTGCCAAAAGCACTTCAGGAGAGATTTGAAAAACTTGAGGTGCGAGATTCATGGAAATCATTCCCCGCATTTGTCAGAGAAGCAATACGACAAGCTCTTGAAAAATACGAGAAATGATATTCGAATATGCTGAACACATTTTCTTAATTACAATCAATGGTACAGAATCATATTATTATTTCTCCCGCTCCATTATTACATATCTAACTCATTTCATCTCTGAAGTCAATCCTTTAGAACAATTGTTGCAAGGTGAGCTAAATATATTTCTTAGTGAATATTTTCGAATTGATATAAGCCTGACACTAGAATAGACTAAACATCTGCCAAAGTGGCGGAATACAGATTACTAGAATTATCATCGAAATTATGAAGAGGGCAATTCTACCCCTAGAAATTTTCACTGTATCATTAAGTGGTCCAGGATGCTCTCCACCAGACGACAATGCAAGTATTAGAATCGCCATCAAATAGTATCCAATAAGTAGCATGATTATGATGCCAATCCATCCAATCTGCTTGTGCCTTTTTGAACTAACTATTGCTCGCAGAGCGTGTCCTCCATCAAGCTGTCCAATTGGAAAGAGATTGAGGGCGGTCACGAGCATTCCAACCCATGCGGCAAATGCAATGGGATGAAGGTAGATTGTTCCTCCTGCCGGAATTAAATCAATGAAAAGCAATTCCATAATAACAAAAAGATAAGGTACTGGTAGAGAACCGGATTGAGCGGGGAAAGCTTGATCAATTGCAATCAGCTGCTCAGCAGTCACTGGCACAGACATAAAAAATCCTACAACAAGGACCACAAGAGTCACAGCAAATCCAGCGAGAGGACCCGCGAGACCCATATCGATGAGATCACGCCTTGAGGTTGGAGGGCTTTTCTGTGAAATGAACGCTCCAAAGGTTCCACCTATTTGTGGTAGACCTGGTAGGAAATATGGTAAAGAGGCTTCGATTCCGAGATGCTGACTCATTTTATAATGCCCCATCTCATGACAAAAGATTATTCCCATGAGTGCTAGGATAAATGTTAGAGTCACAAAAGCAATATTCCATGCAGTATAACCTGAGGGATAGAACAATGAAAGAAAGACTGGACTAGTTGCCTGCAAGAATCCTCCGAGTGCAATACTTGCGAGAGTGGCAATGAATAAGGCATAGTTAATCTTTTTGTTACTGGGTGATGACTCTTGTTTTCTAACAAATCTAAGAATGTACTCCCCTTCAGTTTCATTTCTCCAACGAACAACAGGCCAGAGCTTTAATCGATCTGTTTCTTTTTTCAATTCTTTAAAGACTGCGTCTTGCTGTTCATTACTGGGTACGACTCCACCAGGCCACTGCACAACAAAAGTGGGCATCCCATATTCTAGAACGCTCATCTTTATCTCGAACTTGCCAGCCAGAATCTCATTGAGCTCTGCAAAGGTCGGATATGTAATAATGCTATTCTGCTCATGTTCAAAGGCCAATAATCATATCTCCAACAATTCAGGTATAAGGTGACATTTCATTTGAAGCATTATAAGAATTCTCTCTGATGCAAAGATATGTATTAGTATAATTGGACAACAGAGAAGTAGGTTATTCTATAAATCAAATACACTAGCAAATTCGAATGCACTATGAATCGTATCTAACAAATTCATAGGCTTATTCACTGTTCCAATTGATTCGAATCTCAAACCTTTCTTTTGAAGTTGCTTTATCATTCTATCTCTAGGTTGGGGTCGGGTGGCTAACACAACAATATCAGCAGTGACATGATAATACTTGTTATCTTGGATGACTGTCAAATGTTTTTCTTCCACTTGTACAACTTCTGCATTCAAATTAGTCTGAATATTCCTATCCTTGAGCGCTTTAAGAATAATCCATCGTGTTGTCCTGCCCAAGTCGCTGCCTAATGCTTCATCTGCATCAATGATCTGGACTGATTTGGCTCGAGAAGACAAGTAGAGAGCTGTATAACAGCCCAATGCTCTACCCCCTATTATTACAACATCATCGAGCTTCTCTAGTTCGAGTGATAAGACATCATATGCACTTGTTACATGCGATTCTTCAATTCCATCAATTGGGGGTGCTCCAGCAATAGTCCCAGTTGCGCAAATAGTACAATCAAAACCTTCTGCTGAAATTGTTGTGGAGTTCGTAAGAGTGCTGAGTCGTATATCAACTCCAACACTGCGTAGCTCACGTTCCATATAAGTAACATATGCAGCAAACTCTCCTCTTCCAGGTATTTTTGCTGCTAAATTCAATAGTCCTCCCAATCGAGGTTTTTCTTCAAACAGAGTCACACGATACCCTCGCATTGCAAGTATTCGTGCAGCCTCCATACCAGCAGGTCCTCCACCAACAACAGCTATCTTTCCCTTACTCTTTGATCCTAACATTCTCTCTGTTTCATATCCAGCAAAGGGATTAATTGAACAAATAACTGGCTCTATCATGAAAACTCGATCAAGACATCCCTGATTACAGGCAATACATGGACGAATCAGATGCTTCTTGCCTTCTCTTGCTTTTGCAGGAAACTGAGGATCTGTAATTAAACCTCTAGACATCCCAATCAACTGGACCTTATTGCGAGAGAGGATATGTTCCGCTATTGAAACACTATTAATTCGATTGCAGGCGATAACAGGAATGTCAACAACATCAGCAATATTTTCCGCAAGGTATGAATAGTGGCCACGAGGAACATCCATAGTAATTTGTGGAACACGGGTTTCATGCCAACCTCCAGTCACATTTAGACAGTCAACACCTGCATGAACAAATTGTGGTGCAAGAATTTTATTATCTTCAAGGGTTAGACCATCAGGTACAAAATCTTCGCCACTCATTCTATATAAAATAGGAAATCTAGAACCTACAGATGTTCTCACACTTTTTATGATCTGAATTGGGAAACGAGCACGTTTGCCAAAATCGCCTCCATATTCATCATTTCTCTGATTAGTAAGAGATGCCAAAAATTGATTAATGATATAGCCGGCTGAACCCAGAATTTCAACAGCATCAAAACCAGCATCCTTTGCCCTCTGTGCAGCTTTTCCAAAATTCTCAATAGTTTGACGAACTTCCTCAGTAGTTAGCTCTCTAGACGATTCATGAGTTAATCTGCATTTTACTGCTGATGCAGAAACAGCTTTTTCACCCAGAATGAGTGAATGAGCATATCGTCCAGCATGATAGAGTTGAGCCCCAACTGGAACATTATAGGAATGAATCATATCAGTTAGTTTTTTGAGACCTTCAATATGCTCATCTCGTGAGATTCCAATCATCGTTGGTGAACTCATTCCAAGATGCTCGGTATAACAACCACCGATTATAATTAGACCCGGTCTGTATTTGGCACGTTCCTGATAAAAAGAGAGCAACCTATCAGTTACCATACCATCTTCGCCACAGTATCCAAGGTGGGTTGCCAACATTACTAACCTATTTTCCAAATTTAATTCTCTTATGGATACTGGCTCAAACAGTTTCATAAACAACCCTCAGGCGTAAAAATTGAAC
Source organism: Candidatus Thorarchaeota archaeon (assembly GCA_004524595.1). The sequence continues at coordinate 5,348 of SDOA01000104.1, forward strand.
CAATGCTCGATGGTGACCGGTCCGAACCTATCAAAGCCGTCTTTTAGCGCTCCAGGTATCATCTCGCGGTCAATAAATGATTGGACAGATAGTCCTATCTTGACAGCATCCTTTACATTTTGTCTGAGCTCGGAAAGCGCTTCAGTATATTTCTCAAGGTCGTGATGATTGCAGATAGGACCATGACCAGGGATAATTGTCTTATATCCAAAAGCATGGATTTCCTCAAGTGCGAGAATCCAGCGATCGGGGTCGCATGTATTATCACCACCATACGGAAATTGTCCGCTAAAGATCAAATCTCCTACAAAGACAACATCACAATCCTCGAATATGACAATTGATGAACCAGAAGTATGTCCACCCATCAACTTGGCAGTGACTTGTTTATGATCTCCAATACTGATAGAATCATCAAATGTGATATCAGGCAATCTGACTAGAAGAGTCTGAAGTGATTCCCATAAGTCAGGTCGTTCTTCTCTCACTGAGAAATATCGTTCTAAAATGACATTGCTTTTCCATTCATGCTCTAAATTGATTCTGCACCGTTTATACATTGGTTCTGAGGAGATTAGTAGAACCGGTTCAAATGCTTGGGCACCGAATACATGATCACTATGCGAATGAGTGAATATTAATTTCTTAATTGGTAATCCTGTTTCTGATTCTAGAAAGTCCCTAGTTTCCCTGCTCTTTCTATGGACCATCCCTGCATCTATCATGAGAACTTCATCATCCATAGCAATGGCTCCATGATTACCTCCATTGGTTCCATCTGTATCTACGTATATGCTATCGAAGAGCTTTCTTAGAGCCATATCTAAATACTCCATGCTCATACAGATATAGTTGTCCAAAAGTTGTGGAAATCATCATGAAGTGGTCAATGTACGTAGAATCCCATCTAGAGCACCTTCAGGTCCTTTAAAGACACGAACACGAAACTCAACACCCATCCGTTCTGCTATGCCTTTACAAGATTCTATATCAACGCCGGGAATATCGACTGCTGAGAGTTCAACCCTCATATAATGTTTGCATTGTTCAGCAAAATCAAGTATTGAACGATAGGCAATACGACCAAATTTTGATTCGCATAGACGGAGGTATGTATCTTCATTATGTGCATTAAGAGAGATTTGAATTCTGTCAAGACCTGCTTCTCCAAGTTCTTTGGGAACATCTCTTTCAGGATAAATCAACAGAGCTTGCCCGTTTGTATTCATCCTAATTGGAATGTCCGTCATTGTCTTTATCTTTCTGATCGAAGCCAACACGCCATCAATATTGAGTAAAGGCTCACCAAATCCAACAATAGCAATATCATCAAATTCATCTGTCAGCGTTTGTTCAATTGCGCTAACCAACTCCTCTGGAGTTGGATCTTTTTGCATTTGAAGGTCGAAACCAAAGACACCTTCGGAAAATCGACGCACACAAAATAAACAATTATTTGTACAACGAGAAGTAGGGTTTATGTAGAAGCTTTTTTCCCGCCAATAAGTGAGATTGGTTTCTGACATTAGTTTTGCACTCTATTTACTAGTTAGGTGTGAACTTCATGAACTATCCAGTTCAAACGCGAATCTGGATTTATGACATTTAACACCTTCGAAATAACCCTATCTGCTAGTGAAATCTAATTCATTAGTGTTGCATCTTTTCTTCTTTTACTACCTTTAAAGAAGATAATCAAGCCCAAGATCATTGGGAGTAATATCATAGTTGCAATGATCATTAAAAGAGTAGTAGTGAGAGTAAATGCCTGCAACATAGTTAGAATTGCAGTCGCCCAGGTCATTAGAAGTGCCACAACAAGACCGTAACGTATCACTTCTCCTTCAATACCAATCCTATCTATAACAGCAGCAGCATTTTGAATCTTAGCTGGACTAAGTACACTAGCAAGTCCTCCTCCAATACCATTCGAGGCTGAAACAATCACAGCATTAGCTCCAATCATATTACTTGTTTCAATGTGATATTTTGTGAACATAGCAATTGCGGAGGTCTCTGAACCTGAGATGAAACCAGCTAAGAGACCTAGAAATGGTGCTACTACTGGGTACAATATCCCTAAACCTGCTGTCATTGAAGCAAGTAGGAAAATCATATTATTCGTCGGGTCTATACCATTTACAAGATCTGTGGGATTAAGCCAAGTGCCAAGTGAATTAACTTGCCAACCACTGAAATTCAAGACTTCAGCCATTGCAAAGAAAATGGCAGCAGCAAGTACAGGTCTAGGAGCTCTTCTTTTAAATCCAGTAAAAGTCCGCTTCAAGATTTCCCTATTTGTCTTTAATAATGGCATAGACACAATGGTCGAGAACAACATGAGTGTGTATGCTTGCCAAAGAACCCTCGTCTTTATGGGGGCAGGATAGGCTCCAATTGCTACAGGTAGAGCAAGGTCATTGTAGAGAATGTTGAATATTTGTGGAATCATATTTGTCATTAGACATAAAATGACGAGGACAACCCAAGGGATACTTGCTCTTCTCAAACTCATTCCTGATTCAATCTCATGATCTTTGTCATCTAATACTGCTCGGTCAATGATAGACTTGCCGCGCATTCTATTATAGATGAATAAAATCAGCAGAACGGTAGCTCCTGCAAATACATTAGTTAACGTTGTTAGGGGTAAAAGAAAATTACATACGATTGCCATTAGACCAGCTGTGAGACCACACAAGCCTGCAAGCATTACACCTTCCTTATTGAACAAGAGTCTACGACCACCTGCAATCCAAAGCATTGAGATCGCTATTCCCATGCTCACAATAGGCATGAACCATGCAAAGACGGTACCTGCTTCCTGAAGTGAAATTGTAGTCCCCCAAGCTGAATACTCACCTGTGAACACCACCGCAGGCACACCAAGCAGAGCAAATGTTGTTAATGGATCATACCCTATTGAGGGTAGCGCAACAGCTACCATTGGTGAAAAACCAAGTGCGAGCATAACTGGTGGAAGCATCGAAACTGGAGTTGCACCGATACCAACCAGAAAGAGACCTAATCCAAAACTGATCATCAAAATCTGCATTGGTCTACTTCCACCACCCAAAGTCTTGAAGAAAACAATAAGCCTCTGCAGGGCTCCAGTTTCCTGCATAAAGGTCATCATGAGAATTGATGTTGCAACCATTAAGGAGATGGGAAACGATTTTATGATTCCTGCAATACTAGCAGTCAATGCGACACTGGCATCAGTTTGAAAGGCCAAAACAGCAATTAATAAAGTGACGGACCAAACAATAACCCCAGTAATGTCAGCAGCCTTATGCAAAAACACTAAGAGAATAAAAGCTAGTATAATTGGTGATATGATTAAAATAAGACCGATGAGTGGATCCATGTCTTAAGACCTCTTCTTGAGAAAATTATTTTCAAAGTACCAGTCTATAGCTCGTTTCAGGCCATCTTTCATTGTCACGTTTGGACACCACCCAAGAATGCGTTTAGCCTTGCTGTTACTATAGATTCTGTCTTCATCCATACTTTGAACCGTTTTCATATGCCATAAGAAAGTGGTCTTTCGTCGATTTTTGATTGGACTCAGTAAGCCAATTCCAAGTTTTGCTATTTTTGTTGGTATCTTCCGCTTCGGAGGTTTAACACCACAACACTCTGCAACGTATTCAAATAGTTCATTGTATGTCAGGCCTTCATCTGGACAGAGAATAATTGTGTTATTGAGAGCTGATTTTGAAGTTAAAGCTTTAACGAATCCTTCAACGACATCATCAACATGGGTATACATAAGTCCCTTGTTACCATCTCCAGGTAAGACTGGGATTGCTCCATCATTTACAGCCTCAATTGCTTCAAACGCAGTGTAGAGGTCACCTTCTCCCATTATTCCTGTAGGTCGCAAAATAATATGGTCAAGTTTCGTGTCCTTTGTGATTTCCCTCACTGCTTGCTCAGCTAATACTTTACTATGACCGTACTCAAATGAGGGATTAAGTTCGGTGTCTTCATTTCCAGGGGGAAATCTGACTGGGCCCATTGCCTCTGTAGAACTGCAATAGATAAATCTCTCAACTTTGGTACCTATGCATGCAGACATCAAGTTCCTGGTGCCTTCGACATTCACCTTATACATGAGTTCAACTGAGCTTGGATAGAAATCGAAATATGCTGCGAGATGTATAACTACATCAATATCTTGAATTACAGCCTCGATTGTCGTAATATCAAGTAGATCTGCTTCCCGTATCTCTACATGTTTTGGGAGACCTTCTATATTGCTAGTGGAACGGACTAATGCAACTACTTCATATCCTTCTTCAAGAATTCGGGGAATGAGTTTTCGACCAACAAAGCCCGTTGCTCCAGTGACAAGTACTTTCACTAGGTTCAACCTCCTAATGAAACTCTGCTATGTTCCATTTATCTCTTACCTCTTTCAACTGTAAATCTAATTAGGCTTCAAGTAAAGATATAGTATGAATATGATAGTATAGGATAGTGCAGTTACTGGGGAAAGAATCTTCGGAATCAATAAAAAGAGGTAGTCAAAATAGTGATAGTATTGCTTCTGAATGGTTCAAGACTGCTTATCAATTGGCTTCAAGAGGAAAATTAAGTGAGGCTGAAGTTGCGATTAAAAAAGCTCTATCACTAGAAGAACATTACGCTATTGCTTGGATAGTCCTAGCTGCAATTTTGTTAGCATCTGGAAGAGAAACAGATGCTGAACTAGCAGGAAAGAAAGCGTTAGAGCACTGCAGAAAATTGAACATCACATGGCCAAAATTGAGGAGCTTGATTCTTTCAGGAGTAATAAGGAAAGGAGCGGATTGGAAGAGCCCTCGAAGAATTATCATAGAGGGTATCCCAAATAATGAATGGGGGAAAGTTCTTTCAATTTTAAATGAAGAAAATGGTGGAGATTTTGCAGACCTCACAAAATATGGAACTGAGGAAAATAACGAGTATAAAATAGTCGATGAAGCCATTACAGATATAGATGTAACAGAGGATAAATCAATTCGAAATATAGAATCCACTCAACTTGATGGGTCTAAGCGCATTACTTCTCCAAAACAGAAAGCAATAGCAAGTACAGAAACGCCAATTCCTCAAACATCAAGCCCGAGAGATACAGCATCTGCTAGAGATTGGTTTAGAGCAGCAGAAACGCATCTAAGAAAGAAATCTTATGATGAGGCTGAGAGAGCCTTCAGAAAAGGACTCCAATTCAACCCGCTCAGCAATGAAGGATGGTTACGCCTTGGATCGTTATTGATTCTCAAACAGGAATATATAGAGGCTGAAGAAGCATTGCTTAAAGCAACAAGACAGGATCCTGGAAATGATAAAGCCTGGTATCTCTATGGGTTATGTCTACAAGAACTCCAGAAGTGGAAAGAAGCAGTTGTACCTCTAAAAAATGCAATAAATATCAACGAAAATCAAGAAGAATACTGGATGAAACTTGGATTGTCCCAATATAATCTGGGAGAATATAAAGAATCTTCGAAATGCTTTCTACAAACATTGAGAATAAATCCAAACCATCGTGATGCAATGTTCCATTTAGCTCATTGTATGGAGCTTCGTGGAAACAGAAATCATGCTTTTAGTCTTTATAACCAACTCTTAAAATCAGGAGAACAACGACCAGAAGTTCTAGACAAAATGGTTAAGGCTTTTGATAGACTTGGAGCTCCAGATAGAGCACGAGAAGCTAGAAGGAAAGCAGTAATTTCAAGAAGACGTGAACAAACGACTAACTAAGTAAACTATCAAGGCAAGGCAAAACTTCTCCAGCTTTTCCTTCTAAATGAAAATCAACAACCGAAGTCAGAGGAGTTGGTTCAACATTCACTTCAATGAGAATCCCTTCATTTCGTTTCACAATGAGAGGAAATGAAGCCGCTGGTTGAACAAGAGCAGATGTACCTATGACTATACACACATCCGATTGCTGGAGTTGTTCGTAGACATTAGACATTACAACACTATCTAGACTCTCACCAAACCAGACAACATCAGGTCGTAAGTTACTATTACATGAGGGGCATACTGGTACACCTATTGCAGGAGTAACTAATCTTCCAGTGTACTTGCAAGATGTACATTTCAATGACCAAAGATTCCCATGAACCTCATAAATCTGCTCTGAGCCTGCTCTTCGATGAAGTCCATCTACGTTCTGTGTGATCAGTCGCTTTAGTAATCCAGAATTTTCCCATTTGGCGAGAATAATATGAGCTGGATTTGGTGTACATGAATGTATCAAATTTTGTCTCCAAGTGTACCATTCCCAAACAAGCTCAGGATTTCGATAGAAAGCATCAGGTGTTGCTAGTTGCATCGCATCGTAATTTTTCCAAAGACCATCTGAACCACGAAAGGTTGGTACATTGGACTCTTTAGAAATACCTGCTCCAGTGAGTGCTACTAAATGTCTTGAGTCTTTAATTGCTCTTGCTGAGGAAATCAGACTATTATCATCCAAATGTTACACCTATTCTTTTTCTGAGTACTTATCTATTAAGATAGCATTTTCATTTATAGGATTGGTGCCTTCGCCAACAGTTTTATATTCATCAATGTTTAGATTCACTATTGTGAATATATATTTTGAGGAATATACTTGTCAATAGCAGAGAGAAAACAAATTAAAAGAAGAACATGGATGATGCCACAAGAGGTTGAAGTATGGTATGTTCTTCCAGCAATTCGACGAGAATTAGCAAAAATGATGAAGACAAAAACTGTTGTTAGAATTGGGGAAGATGGTAAGAAAAAGGATCACAAGGTGACCCAAAAGGAAATTGCTCACATGTTAGGTGTTACTGAGCCAGCAATTACACAATATCTGCTAAAGAAAAAAGGAGTTAGGTCTCGAGGAGACCAAGTAAATATCCCTCAGAAATTCATTCCTGAAATCGATAAATCTGCGGATATAATGATTAATGCCTATGAAAAGCATCTGAACGATGACGATATGTTTGAGATTATGACCAGAGAGATTAACAGGATAATCAAGATTATGAGAGATGATGGAGCAATGTGTGATATTCATAGAAAATTCTCAGCTCATGTCAAGGATGATTGTAGTGCATGTAAGAGATAGTCAATATTCACTAACAAAGATTTTATTCGAATAACACTACTTTGCTTAATTAATGTAGGTGGTGTTCGTTGTCAGGTGAGATAATCGTATCAATTGAAGACTCTTATGCTATTGTAAAAATTTCAAGGCCTGACAAGCTTAATGCTGTTACCAAAGAGATGCTTGAGGCATTCCATGAACAGGTCTCTAAGATAGCCAATGTCCCTTCAGTAAGAGCAGTCATTTTCACAGGTGAAGGAAACCGTTCTTTCAGTGCAGGTTTTGACCTTGAAATGGTAAAAAACCTTCAAGGACAAGAGTCTGTTGATTTCTTTAAACTACTTGAAAGATCAATTCGACAAATAAGAGAGAACAGAACCTGCATTACCATAGCATCAGTCAATGGGTATGCAATTGGTTTTGGTGCAATGGTTGCTTGTGCTTGCGATTTTAGAATCTTCTCAGAATCAGCAGTCTTTCGGTTACCAGAGATAGATCTTTCGATATTTCCAGGTGCGGGAGCAGCCTCAAATCTTTTGCATCTCGTAGGACCAGCTCGCACAAAAGACATTGTTATGACAGCTCGAAAAGTATCAGCAAAGGAAGCAATGCAGATTGGGCTTGCAGATATGCTAGTGAGTGAAGAAATGCTTATGGAGAAGACTTTGGAATTTGTGCAAGAACTATTGAAGAAAGATCCGATAATATTGATCAGAACAAAGACATTGATAGACGGGATGACAGGCAAAGAGAGCTCTGAAGCTGATGAGCTTGAGAGTTTCTATCTGGATGAATGGCTTCGTGAATTTTAAAAAAGAGTATAGTAAATAACACAGACCCATTCGTTTAATTAGGAGATATGAAGAAGAAACAGCCCCTACATTGGAGAGATTTAACTATGGCTAGAAAGGCAGTAATCGCAATCGGTGGAAATAGCCTCATAAGAGATAAAGATCACAAGACAATCCCAGACCAATATGCTGCAACTGCAGAAACATGCAAGCACATCGCAGATATGATAGAGCAAGGTTGGGATGTAGCCATTACATCAGGTAATGGTCCTCAAGTGGGTTTTATACTACGGCGGTCAGAACTAGCAGAACATGAACTCCATCCAGTTCCTCTTGATTACTGTGGAGCTGACACCCAAGGTGCTATTGGTTATATGATACAGAGAGCTCTCTACAATGAATTTCATAACAGAGGAATTGAAAAGAATGTAGCTTCTCTTGTTACACAAGTAAGAGTTTCAAAAGAGGACCCAGCCTTTGAAAATCCAAACAAGCCAATTGGTTCATTTATGGATGAAAAAACAGCAAAGGCAAGAGCTGATGATAATGGATGGATTGTTCGGGAAGATGCTGGCAGAGGATGGAGACAAGTAGTACCCTCCCCAATTCCGAAGGAAATCATCGAGCTTCCAGCAATAAAGGCATTAATTAATCAGGGAATCATTGTGTATTCCGTTGGAGGAGGAGGTATCCCCGTCATCGCTAATAATGAGGGAGAGCTTGAAGGTATTGATGCGGTCATCGATAAAGACAGAGCATCAAGCCTACTCGCCACAGGGCTTGACGTGGATGTTCTAATCATATCAACAGCTGTCGAGAAAGTTTACCTCAATTATGGAAAAGAGAATCAACAACCAATAGATAAGATGGATCACTTCCAAGCTCAGAAGTATATTGAGGAAGGACATTTCGCTCCAGGCAGCATGTTACCAAAGATTGAGTCATGCATAGAGTTCATCAAGAATGGCGGACAGATGGCTATAATCACTGATCCTCTGAATCTAACAAGAGCTCTCAATGGTGAAACAGGAACAAGAATCGTTGGTGGCTTCGCGATACCTCCACCACCAGAACGAAGGTAAGACTGTACCGTTACATTAATCGAATGGTAAGCATTAGCATGTCTTGATTAAAATGAATCCAGAACAGGTTTCAACCACCAATGCTCCAAAGGCAATTGGACCATATTCCCAAGGAATCAAAGCAAATGGTTTTGTGTTCTGCTCAGGGCAGATTCCAGCTAATCCAGAAACTGGGGAATTGATCACGGGCTCTATCACAGAGCAGACCAAGCAGTCCTTATCAAACGTAAAAGGCGTCATAGA
>SDOA01000105.1 GCA_004524595.1 Candidatus Thorarchaeota archaeon
ACTTAATATTACACAGATATTATCCTGAGATTATGAAAGCCACTAGACTCTACACTCAAGTCTATCTGGCACGTTCAAAGGATCGCCGGGAGATAGAAGAAGTTATCGAAGATTTGAGTAATATCGAGATAGTAAATTTCGCTATTCCTCAGACCAAATTAGAGTGATTTGCCACATCGATAAGTAAAGTCATTTACTAATGAAATGACCTTCAGGATTGTTCTACGTTTATACCTAGTTTCTCCCATTGTGGTTCAGTCTTACGCTGTATGTATTGCAAATGAGTGGCCAGACCAAATTCTTCAGCATCATGACCGAAGGCTAAAGCTAGTAGTTCCACGACATGAAGAATGTCCAGATTGTATTCTTTGTTAAAGTATTTTTGAATCTCGACTTGTCCCATGTCCAGTTGGAGTTCACAGAAGGGACAAGGGGTTATCATCATGTCAGCCCCACCAGCATCATTTAGGCTGTCGAATTTTTGCATGGTAAATCCAAGAGCTATCTGTACATCAGCAGTCCTAACTGCGCCACCTGCACCGCAGCATATGAGTTCATCTTTATAAGGCACATATTCTGCGCCTGAGGTCTCACAGAGTTCACGAAAGATATGAGGTCTCTCTGAATCGTCCTTTTGTTTGAGAATTTTTGGACGCATCCAATGGCATCCCGGATGAAGTGCCATTCTCACACCTTTGAAAGGACGAGTTACTTTCTCTCTAATTTTATCAAGTCCTGCCACCTCAACGAGAGCATCAACATAATGCCAGACCTCTATTGTGCCCTTGAACTCGCGGTCTATAACTGCGAGATTTTCATTCACTTTTTCCCGCAGCTCCTCATCATGTTTGAGCTCATAGTTTGCATCCCATAGACTTGCAAAACAGCCATTACATCCTGTTGTGATAGGATGCCCTCCAGCTTCTGCAATGGTCAAATTACGAGCAGCTATTGTTGCCCATGTGATTCTATCAAAAGAACCGAAGACACCGGGTGCGGGACAACAGGTTGCTCCTTCCATATCGAGTAATTTCATATCTAAATCATTGAACACTAACTTAACAGCTTTCTCGACACTTGGATACCGGTGAGGAATAATACAACCAAGAAAATGATAGAATGCCTTTTTTGCCATATCTATTTCTCCTCCTTATCTGCAACCAATTTATCAAAACCGGTCTTTTTCGCTATCTTTTTGATCTCCTCGACTGCTTCAGCATATCGACTGGCATTTGGAGGAACTCTTTCAAGCCCAACCTTCTCCCTCAGATCAGACCATGAGTCCTTATCTAATGGCACTGCATGTCCAGTTTCGAGCACCTTTTGAGCAGTCTTTTGGTGAGGGGCAAGCATGTACCCTTCTGCAACAGCAATGTTACGAATTGCTTTGATAACATCAGTAGGTTTGACATCTTGAGGACACCGATCTGTACAGGTATAGCAGGTTGTACAATACCACAGCTCTGGAGCAGAAATACACTGTTCCCTCAGACCAAGAAGCGCCTTTCTAATGATTCCACGGACGAGATAATTCGTTCGTGCTCCAGCAGGACAACTGCCAGAACATGTACCACACTGATAACAACTCTGAATGTTTGGACCACCGGTCTTCTTGATCATCTGAACGAATGAATCGTCAGGGACATCGATCTCGATAGCAATTTTTTCTTCGGTACTGGTCAAGGTAACACACCGACTGGAGGTCAGCTTGAAACTCACCCTTAAATCCATTATTGAACGGTCGTTGTCCTAAGCCTTAATGCTTATATCTCATTAATTGAGGGACTCATCAATGGTTTGCTGAGGCCCTTTAATGACAGATAATATTTCTCGGGAAACAATTGAAGACGAAGCCATTGATCCAGAGTTTCTTAACAAAATCGTTGATGCAGGTGCAGATAGACTTAGAACCTGTATCCAATGTGGTACTTGTTCGAGTGTCTGCCCGAGTGGTCGAAGAACTGCATTTAGAACTCGCGAACTTGTTAGAAAGGCCCTCTTAGGTTTAAAGGATGAGGTTCTCTCCAGTCCTGATCTCTGGTTATGTGCGACATGCCTTACATGTTTGGAACGTTGTCCTAGACAGATTAAAATTACAGATGCAATAATCATAATGAGAAACATGGCTGTGGAAGAGGGATATATGCTACCTCAGCATAGAAAAGCATCACAGAAACTATTCGAAACAGGTCATGCAGTACCAATAGATGAGGCAAACAAAGCAATAAGAAAAGACCATGGTCTTTCAGAACTCCCTCCAACAACTCACTCAAGTAAGAAAGCACTTGATGATGTTCAAAAAATCATGATTAGGACCGGATTCAAAAAATTGATTGAAGAACAAAAGGAGGAGAGCTGATTTGACAGAAGCACAGACATATTCGTTCTTTCTTGGTTGCGTAATGCCAAACAGATTCCCCAATGTTGAAGCAAGTATTCGACTAGTTCTTCCAAAATTCGGTATTCATCTAGAGGACCTTGAGGGAGCTAGCTGTTGTCCCGCACCGGGAGTGATTAGGTCTTTTGATGAACCTACATGGTTAGCCCTAGCATCAAGAAATCTAGCATTAGCAGAAATGAGAGGGCATGATCTAATTACTGGTTGTAATGGATGTTATGGAACTTTTAAAGAGGCGCTAACAGAAATTCATGAGAATCCGGGACGTCTCAAAGAGGTCCAAGAAGTATTCAAGGGAATGGGTATCAAGTTTGAGGGCAAGGTCGGAGTGAAACATATTATTGAGATAATGAATGACATCAATCCAGACACGATAAAGAAGAAAGTCACAAGACCTTTGAAAGGTATAAAGGTGGGAGTTCATTACGGATGTCATCTTCTAAAACCAAGTAAGAACCGCCCGTGGAAACAGACACAGCGACACACCTTTCTTGATGAGCTCGTTGAGATGACTGGAGCGGAGAGCGTGAAGTATAAAGACAAGTTTCTCTGTTGTGGAGCTGGAGGCGGAGTTCGCGGTAGCCAAGTTGCTGTAAGTGTTGACATTGCCAAAGAGAAACTCGATAATTTGATTGAGGTCGATGTTGATTGTATTGTAAATGTGTGTTCATTCTGCCATCTTCAGTTTGAGGCATCTCAAGTGCAATTAAATAAGGAATTGGGAGAGAAAAAATATCAGATTCCTGTGATTTATTATACTCAACTACTTGGTCTTGCAATGGGCTTAGATCCATCTGAACTTGGTTTAGGTGTTCATATGATAGATACGCAACCATTGCTAGAGAAGATTCTTGATTAATTAATTTTTAGAACCATTTTCGCGAGGCATAATATACAACGAGAGCCATTATACAACTTGAAGACAACAGAACTATAACGAAGACAATAACTCGCGGTTCAAACGTACTGGTTGTAGTTGTTGTCGTGATTGTAGTTGTGGTTGTAGTTGTAGTTGTAGTAGTTGTGGTAGTGTTACTGATTACTTCTCCTGCTGTGAACGGAGCATCAGATCTATCGTATGAGAAGTAGATACCATCTGTTACGCGTACACGCACTAGGTATGTACCAAGTTTATCGAACTCAGTGCAGTTCCATTCAAACCACTTTACCGTTATCGATGAAGCTAATGTTAGGAAAGATGCGCCTAAATCTGATGAAACACTTACTTCAAATCGTAGTGAATCTCCAATATTTACGTCAGAGGCAACCCAAGTGATATTATTCGCACCAGTCCATTCTTCTCCTCCATTTGGTGAGATAACGGTCACCTTTGGAATAAAGAAATTACCAATGTATACATTAGAAAAAGTTTCAATGAGTGTAGAACCATTGGTCAAATACGCTGTAGCTGTAATTGTACAAGTAGCATTATTACCAAGATATCTCGTATCAATTTGTACTGTGGGCACATTCTGATCCACTATCAACGTCGCTGGGATAGCAGGAGCAATGATCTCTAAACGAGACCTATTGACCACTGAAGGAGTCCACTCAGCTTTCACTAAGACATGATCTCCCGCAATCAAAGAGTTTGATGTAATGACTCGCGGAATAAGATTTGTGAGAGTAGTATATGTGAGGTTAAGCACGGGGTTTTCAGCTGATGGAATTGATTCTGTCAAATAGGAGAATTCCGTCTGATAGTCTATCCCAGTTTGAGTTGTGGTCATATGCATAATAATCAAGAGAGTAATCATCAAGAAATGGATATTACACCGAAATTTGAAATTCACAAGTCTATTATTCAATCTCTATCACCTTCTGGGAACGGTTGTTCCCTCCAAATTTTTAGGGCTTCATACCAGAGTACGACACAAGCCAGTACTAACAGCCCAATGAGCGTTCCTGAATACCAATCTCCAAACCAAAACACAAGAACTCCTAGTGCAGCAGTCAATGAGGTGAAGAATGTCGCGTATGTAAGAAATCGTGGTACCATAAGTCGTCCTTTTCCAATGAATTGGTTTAAGATTCCAATCCGAACATCACGAGTGATACTGTACTGCCCGTGTACATCTTTTTCTACTAAACCATATTGACGTAGTCGTTCCAAGTGATGCATGGACAAAGAAGGACTGGACAATTCTGCTCCACGTTGGATTTCTCTTGCAGTCAGTGGTCTTGTGTGACGTAGCATGTACCAGTATACACTCAGGGTCTTACCTTTAATTAGTTCAGCCAATTCATCATCAGTTAGCTCCTGCTTGGTCAAGACCCACTACTCCAATATCTCATTTTGCTAGTACTATCATATCACTCTTAAACAATGCTAATCTATCGTACAAATAAGAGTCCAATAAGGCAAGGCTAAAAAGGGGTTATAATCCGCAATGGGTCAAGCCTAAAAACTATGTTTCGGAGACTCTCCAAACACTTTAGGAAAAGCACCAACTCTCAGAATGCGATTCGGGAGCAGAAATCAATGGCAACTGTAAGAAAACCAATAACACCCAGACCCGCAAGAACTAGAGAGAAGGTCTTGGTGATTCTTCAAGAGCAGTGTAAACAGTGTGGTCTCTGTATCGAGTTTTGTCCAAAGAAGGTGCTTTGCCTAACAGATATCTATAATCGTAAGGGGTATCATCCTGTTGCAGCATGTGATATTGATGCTTGTGTGAATTGTGAATTTTGTGAGAGAATTTGCCCGGATATGGCAATATTCCTTGTTGAAAGAGAGAAGGCTGAAAAAGCATACAAAGCGGGGGCTTTACAGGAGGGCACTTTGATTCCTGAATTTGAGGCTGAGAAAGCCAAGAAAAAGGAGGAAACAGAATAGATGCCTGAACGCGTCATGTTTACCATGGGAGACATCGCATGTGCCGAGGGGGCTCTTAGCGCGGGTTGCCGCTATTTTGGAGGTTATCCGATAACTCCAGCAACTGAGATTGCTGAGTGGATGTCACTGAGAATGCCACAGGTTGGTGGAGCATATGTTCAATATGAGGATGAAATAGCTTCCATAACCAGTGTGATTGGAGCCTCATGGACTGGTGTCAAGGCAATGACTGCTACTTCTGGACCAGGTGTGAGTTTGATGCTAGAAGCAATTGGCCTTGCTGTTATGACTGAAACGCCACTTGTACTTGTCAACATTATGCGAGGAGGACCAAGTACAGGTCAACCTACACGAGGACAGCAAGGCGATGTTATGCAGGCAAAATGGGGGAGTCATGGAGATTACCAAATAATTGCGTTAACTCCAGCATCTGTTCAAGAGATGTTTGATCAGACAGTACAGGCGTTCAATCTGTCCGAGAGATACCGAACACCAGTGTTCGTGCTTGCTGATGAAACAGTAGGACATATGAGAGAACGACTGACTATCCCTGACGAGAAAGACTTGAAACTTGAATACAGAAAGACTCCAACAGTGGATCCTAAAGAATATCTGCCATATAGAGCAGATGATGACCTAGTGCCTCCAATGGCGTTGTTTGGGTCAAAATACCAATTCTATGCAACAGGACTGACACATGATGAACGTGGCTATCCAAGTGATAAGGAAAGTGTGCAGATAGAACTCATTACACGTTTAAATAATAAGATTCTACATAATGCACATAATATTATCGATGTTGAGCGTGTATTTCTTGATGATGCTAAAATTGGGGTCATTGCATATGGTACACCTTCAAGGAGTGCTAAGAAAGCAATTAAAGAAGCCCAAGCAGAGGGCATCAAGGCCGGTCTTCTCCGACTAAAGACTGTATGGCCGTTCCCCGAAGAACAGGTTGCTCAACTTGCATCTGAAGTAGAACATATCATTGTAGCAGAACAAAATCTTGGACAAATCTATCATATGGTGAGATCTGTAGCTGCACCAACACCAGTGCATCTTATGACAAAGCCAGCAGGAATGCCCCAGTTACCGCACGAGATTCTTGATAAAATTCGAGAGATTAATTCCATCTAAAGTAAGCGATAGTTCTTAGAAGTCTGAATGGCAAAAGTTAAGGCAGTTAATCATACGCAGAACAATATGATAGTATTAGTGACTGGAGCTTTTGGAAATATAGGTGAAAGCACCTTACTTGCCCTTTTTGATAAAGAACACAAGATTAGATGTTTTGATTTGCAGACAGATGCTAATGGTAAGACTGCCCAACAATTAAAAAAGAGAGGAGATTTCGAAATTGTCTGGGGAAACATCCTTGATAAAGACCTCGTGAAGTCTTCTGTGCATGATGTTGATTGTATTATTCATCTAGCTGCGATTATTCCACCTCTTTCTGAAGACAACCCTGAACTTGCGCGAGCTGTCAATATTGAGGGAACTCACAATATTATCACTGCCGCAGAAGGATTGGACATTAAGCCAAAATTCATCTTTGCAGGATCTGTTTCGACATTTGGTCCGACAATGCATTTAGATCCACCAAGGACTGTTGGGGACCCACTTGTTGCAACAGATGTCTATACTGAAACTAAAATCGCATGTGAAAAGATTGTGAAAGAGAGTAGACTACCATGGACCATATTGAGATTCACAGCAGCGCCTCCAATGAAGCTAAAATCAGATATAGATCAGATGATATTTGAGATACCTTTAGACCAACGTATAGAATTTGGACACTCGATGGATGTTGGACAAGCATGTGCTAATGCAGTGGATGCAGATACTGTTGGAAAGACTCTTCTTATCGGTGGAGGAAAATCAGCACAGATGCTGCAGCGCGAGTTCATATCCAAGATAATGGAGTCCATGGGTATAGGGATGCTTCCTGAGTCTGCCTTCCGAGTTGCAAAAAAACCGGAAGAGTATTTCTACACAGATTGGCTTGATACTGAAGAATCACAGCAGCTCCTTCAATATCAGAAACGGACATTTGATGATTACATTGAAGAACTCAAAGCACAGCTTGGAGTGAAACGATATTTAGCGAAATTGTTCAAGGGACAAGCGCGAAAACGTATTCTTGAAATATCACCATACTATGAAGAAGATTGAATCTAAAACATATCTGCACCAATGTTTCTAGCAATCATCTCGAATGCTTTGTTGACATTACTATCTAGTAGAACTGAGACCTCAACATACTCAGCACCAATTTCGTTTGCTAGCTTCTGTCCCTCTTCTGTCGAAACAACTCTCTGGTCAATCAAATCTATCTTGTTAGCTAATAGTAATGCTTTGTAATCATCGACATGGCGATCGACCTCATTCTTCCAATCTTCTACAGATTTGAATGACTCCCAGGATGTGACATCAAACATGAAGATGACTCCTTGAGTTCCAATGTAATAATTTGCCCGAACTCTCTCAAGAAAGTCTTGAGAACCTAAATCCCAGATCTGAAGGTTAACGAAGTTATTGCCCATTTGCATCTTTTTGTATGCAAATCCTGTTCCGAGGGTTGGAGAATAATGCTCTCTGAAAGCACCTGTTGAATATCGGATTATGATACTTGTCTTCCCGACTGAAGCAGAACCAACAGTTACTACTTTGAGAAGATAAGTTGGACTCATTCTAATTCATCTCTTGCACTTACAATATCTATTAGTGATTGGTATCAGATAACGATTATTATTACATGCATATTTGCACCAGTCTAATCAAATGTTATTGACTGTGGCAAAGTAAGTCCGACGCGCATTACTAACACCAGTAGGGTGAATTTGGCTGCTGAACCAATCTTTGCATACTCGATTAATAGACGTTGAAGACTTTGATTCTTTTGCCAGTCAACCCAATAGTCAGGAGGAATGTCCATCAATGGTATGTTAGCTGCCGCACAGATACGAGTTACTCGTTCAGTTCCGTAAATTGCTTGGCCTCTTGTGACCAGAGTGAAAATCAATTCCTCAACAGGATTCTCTCCTGAAGGTTTTAATGATCCCGTCTTGATGGTTCTCACCTGAGATAGACCAGGACTGCTTAGTTGCTCTAGCCAGAAAGAGAATTCCTCAAAGCCTCGTAAATCAAAAGGTGCAAATCGATTTACAACTCTCTCAGAAAATGCCTTTGCAATCTTTTTAATGAATGAATCGAGTTTTATCGGGTCAAGCATTGCTGAGAATTGCGCTAATATTTTCATCCACTCACCAAAAATCAACATGAGCCTCCTGTTATTGAGACCTTCAAACACCTTGATGCCAAAATCAACAGACCAGTGATTATCGGTAAACCGCAATTGACTTATTGACTCTGGAGCATCACTAGCTTTCATTGCTGACGCAAGGGCTTTTGTTATGGTATCTCTATGATAACATTCCTCAGCAATACGTAGTGATAGCTCGAGAACTTCTTTCACTAACAGTATCCGTCGTTTCTCAGGAGATAGTGCTTCGATAATACCATTCTCAAGTAAATAGTCTAGTACTCGGAGTATTTCTCTTTCATCATATGATGATCCCAATAATACAAGAATCTCTCTGACACTTCGTCGTCCATCCATTAATCCTGCAAGGCGAGGAATAATAGTGATCATCTCGGGATGAATGCTTTTGAGAGTATCAATCTCTCTTGATGTAGCTTGAACATATTTGAAGAATTCAGATCTCGTAGCAACAAAATCATTGAAACTGAGTGTATTACGAAAGCGGATAACTCGGTGAGCCCATAGTTTTGAGATTTCAAGATACAAGTCTCGTTTTGAGAGACCGCTTACTTCTAAGATCTCTTTCATGTTTCTGGACCCATTGATGATAGGTACGAGCGTGCCACTTGTTGTGACAATTGCATTTGGATCTACAGTAAAATATGGCACCCACGAGTCGGGGAGATCGTCGAAAGAGAGCTTCATCATGACGCTCTCACCAAAGGGCTCTAAATAGGCATCAACGAAAGGAGCGCCTGAGTCAAGCATTTCCGTGGTTGGAAGCCATCTGTCTTCAAACTCTCTTAAAAGTGCGTCAAGAATCTGGATTATCTCGGTATTTAATCGTTGGACCCCAACAGCTATCATATGTGCTGTTTCACCATTCAACACAGTAAATATGTGTGCACCATAATCAACATGAAAGACAGGGGCACTCTGTTGGAATACTTCTTTTGAGAACATATCGATAGCTGTAAAGAAACTTGATGCAAGGATAGGATCCATTCCAAACGCCCTTGGGTCAAGCTGCATATAGAATCGAGGATTGCTGTTCTTATCAGTGATTAGGAGAGCTTCAATTACATGGCCAGCCATTTTTGACCCACCGTCACTGATACTTCTACCTCTATGAATATTAGCATTCTTCAGAGAGATAATTGGCATTGTTAGGTGGGAATAGTGAGTAGGATGATTACCTGAGCAATCGATAACCTTGGCATAGATTTCAACGAAACCGGTGTTATTTCTAGAATTGGATAAGAATCACCTGAAGAAAGAATTTTCCGGGTGATTGAAAGTAAAACCATTGGATTTTACATTGGTATCGAAGATGATGATATAAAAGAATGAACCAGAGCAAATTTTACATTGCTCCGAGATAATAATAAATTATGTCTTCATTTGGTCCACCTACATCATTCATTGTAGTAATCGTCGGGTTCATGTGTATTGTATTGGCGATGCCAGTTTCTCTGGTATTAGGGACTTCGGAAGTGGGTATCATACTCCTCGGAGTTGTCATAATGATTATTGGAGCACCAATAGTACTCCATAGGGAGAGAAACAATCTGATGAGCATGCCACCTTGTTTCCTGTTTGCATCCACAGGATTTGGTATCTTATTTTCAGGATTCTGGGTATCATTTCCATGGAGAGAACCAAACCTTCTGGGATCGATATTGGTAGTACTAGGAATCCTTCAGGTGGTAGTTGGAAGCGCCTTAGGAACATTCTATTTTAGACGAGCTAGATATTCGTCTAGTGGAAATCCAATGGCAATTTTCCAGAATATCCGGAGGAGTATAGATGAAAGAAGCTTATCTGAGGATCGTTATGGTACCACCAGAGAGCGAGTGATAGAACGAGAGATTCTAGTGAAACAGAAGATACCTTTAGAGTGTGATAACTGTGGAGCTCCAATAAACCAAGAAGAGCTGGACTGGATTGGTCCTGACACCATCAGATGCCTCAGTTGTGGACACTCAATCAGGGTTGAAACCGAGAGATTGTGATAAACAACAATCATTCTTCTCCGATTTTTCGGATTAACAACATTAGAAAAGGAACTGTAAAAGAACGCACACATCAACAATGCTTTTATCATGTTTGCATTGACCACGACATAGAGAGAACTTCCGATGACAGAAACAGTGCCCATCTTGAAACATCCAATGGCCAACTATATCAGAGAAGATCGTCAGCCGTGGATTTACTGCCCAGGCTGTTCTATTGGAATAGTGACTGGTATGATTGCACGAGCTATCGACAACCTAAAGATAGACTTTGAAAAGACTGTTGTAGTTTCTGGAATTGGTTGTACAGGTCGTACTTCGGGATATTTCAAGACTGGAACATATCATACTACTCATGGCAGAGCAATCGCCTTCGCTGAAGGGGTGAAGATTGCCAATCCAGAGCTCGAGGTAATTGTTGTCAGTGGAGATGGGGATATTGCAGCAATCGGTGGGAATCACCTGATTCATGCCTGTCGAAGGAACATTGACATGACGGTTGTATGTGTCAACAACTTCAATTACGGCATGACTGGTGGGCAGTTTGGTCCTACTACGGAGCATGAGAGGTTTTCACAGACGAGTCCAGCGCCAATTGGAAATATCGAACATCCCTTCAATCTTGTCAAACTGGCAGCCTCATCAGGGGCTACATTCGTTGCCAGATGGACAGCGATTCAGGCAAGGCGTGCAACAAAATCAATCGAAAAGGGGATCAAGAAGAACGGATTCTCCTTCATAGAGATAATTGGAGCTTGTCCGACTGCATACGGTCGAATGAACCGACTGGGTGATGGTCTAGCTATGCATAAACATCTGCTTGAAGTTTCAGAAATTCAGAATGGACTCCCACCTCACGAGGCAGAACTAGATTATGCCAAAAGAATTGTCTGTGGTGAGTTTTTGGATATTGAGAAACCTGAATATACTGAAGTCCTTCGGGAGATGCAAAGTCGAGCTAAAGGTGTTGTTTTTGAGTAGATACGAAATTAGAATTGGAGGATTTGGAGGTCAAGGAGTAGTGACCATGGCAATGGTAGCTGCTGAAACAGCTTCACTCTATGATAAGAAGTTCGTTGTTCAGACCCAGTCATATGGACCTGAAGCACGAGGCGGTGCAAGTAAGAGTGAGATTGTTATCTCTGACGAAGAGATCGATTACCCCAAGGTTCTCTACCCTGATGTATTTGTTGTCTTGAGCAGAGCAGCATACTTGGAATATATTGATGGACTGAGAGAGAATGGTACCCTCATTATTGATGATGACCTTGTCGAAATCGAAGGAAAGTTACCAAAAGGTGTGAAAGTATTTAAAATACCAGCAACACGGATAGCAGACAAAGATGTCAAAAACAAACAAGCAACCAATGTGGTCATGCTTGGAGCTTTTACAGTAATTACAAAAGCTATTTCAGTTGAAGGTCTCAGGGCAAGAATTGAGGAGCGTTGGCCACGATTCGTGAAGAGCAATATGCTTGCTCTTGAACTGGGGATGAAAGCTGGTGAAGAAGCATTAACATACAGCTCATAATATCATTTTTAATTTCAGTAGGTTTTTCTAAACAGCATTCACATGTCTAATTATGTTACAAGAGAATCCATTGAGTGACTGGTTATTTCTCATAGGTGATTGGAGAGGACATTCTGATGAGAGTTAAATGATTTTATGATGCTCATCTATTCGATAACCATATCTTCCCGAGAGAGATAGACCATCTCAAATTCTCCAGATAGTGCCAAGACATCACGAGGACAGCTCTCTGCACATTGCCCACAGAGAATACATCTATCAAAGTGACAGATTGGTCTAAAACCTGTTTTTGTTTGGACATCTTCTGGTCTGCATTCAATCATCTCAATGGCTTCAGAGGGACAGACTCGCTCACAGATTTTACAACCAGTGCATTTATCGGGATTTTTGTAGACCCACTTGCCTCGAAGCCCTACAGGAATGTTCAGTCCTTCTTTTGTGAAGGGATAGAGTACAGTAGCCTGCTTCGACCGTGCGCTTCTGAGCAGTTCCTTTTGCATCTTACCAAGTCGTGCCACCACTAAACACCTCCAATCACAAATTGTATCATTACAAGCCATGCAAGTGATGCTGGTACGATATAGCGCCAGGCAGCATGCACAATTTGGTCGATTCTCCAGCGAGCAAAGAGTGTTCTAACATTGCTCAAGATAAGAAGGACAAAAACCGATTTTAACATGAATATGAGTGTATAGTAAATCCAACCAATCCAAGATGTTGCCATAAACATACCAAATGTTTGGAATATAGGATGAGGAATGTACTCTAATAGATATGGACCTCCGAGGAAAAGAGTTACGGCTAGACCAACACCGGACACAAGAAAAATATTTTCAGCCAAATGAATCATGGCTAATTTCTTTCCACTGAATTCTACCTGCCATCCATGAACAATCTCGGTTTCAGCATGGCTTACATCAAATGGAATTCTCTCTAGCTCAGCCTGAATTGCAATCAAGAAGATGATTAAGGGACCCGAAAGTAGGAGAGCATACCAAAAAGGGAGACTCCCTAGACGATACATGATCGTTGCGATACTTAGACTCCTTGTAAGAATAGCAGGAGTGACCACAGACAGAATTAGCGGAATTTCAAAACTTATCAAAAGCATGCCAGTACGTGCTGCACCAGTCTGACCGAATGGGTTTGACGAGAAATATCCAGCCAAGATGATTGTGAATGCAATCAGTGTGGAGATAAAGAGGACAAGAATCAAATCACCTTCAAAGCTGATAATTCCTTGAACGCCTTCTAGAGTCGGATTCATATCTACAATTGGCAGAAACATTGTAAGGAGTAAACTGAGAACAAGCAAGATGATTGGAACGGATGCAAAACCTCGCTTATTCGCTTTCTTGGGAGTCAAATCTTCTTTTCCAAGTAATTTCAAGAAGTCCATCAAAGGCTGCAGAATACCTCGCCAACCAGTATGAAGTGGACCCATCCTATTTTGTAACCGTGCGTAAATCTTTCTATCGATCCACTCCCAAAGAAGTGCTAAGAAGGTAATGAAAAAGATACCAGGAAAGACCAGAATCCAGAAACTCTGAAACAGCAAATTAATCGCAAGATCGATAAGTGTCTGCAATTCATGCTACTCTCCTTGCATTCTCAGAATACCACTTATTTGCTTGATTTCTCATCTCATCAAGGGGGACAAGTTTGATTGTTTGATCCTCAGCATCTACAATCACAACTCTGTCAGTACAACTAAAACAAGGATCAATGGCAGCCAATATAATAGGTGCATCAGCTAGATGATTTCCTCTGAGACATTCAGCCATTGACACCCAGTTTGCATGTGTAGGTGCTCTGACTTTGATTCTGTATGGCTTATCAGATGGCTTCCCTGCTCCGTCACCAGTGATAAGGTAATGCACACATTCACCACGAGGTGCTTCATATCTTGCCAAGACCTCATTGGGTTGAATCTGTGGACGCACCCTCTCACGGATTGGACCGTCTGGAAGATTATCTAACATCCAACGGCACATGCGGATTGTTTCAAGAACCTCTTGAACACGAACAACTGTGCGCCCTGCAACATCACATCGATCAGATAAGACCATTTGGAATTCTCCAGAATCCACAATGTTGACATACGCTTGTGTAGGGTCATTAAAACGAACGTCAATAGGCACATTGCTTCCTCTTCCTGTTGGTCCTACTGCGCCGAATTTCTTTGCAAGTGGGGTAGGTAGAAGGCCAACTCCATCAACGCGATTCCAGAAAGTCTTTTCATGAATTGCAACATCTCGATAATACAGAGTACGTTCCTCTAATCTATCGAATCCTTTGCGCATTCGTTGAATGAGGTGGTCATTCACATCTCTACGAACGCCACCAATTGTGTTGTAATCATAATTGACACGATTTCCAGAGATGTCCTCTAACATGTCCATTACCACTTCTCGATCTCGCCATGCGTACATGAAGGCAGTATCAAAACCAACTTCGTGAAATGC
>SDOA01000218.1 GCA_004524595.1 Candidatus Thorarchaeota archaeon
CTCTTGATTGGAGCATCAACCATGACCATTCCGTCATCAGGACACACAGATGATGAAGATGATGTTCTCTCTTCGAAATCTTCAGGAGTCATTTCATCATTCTTTCCTCGACTTAGAAAGTCACCAGCCATAACTGTTACAAAAACGCCCAAGGCGATGTAGATGATCTCTGCTCTCCTGATATGCCCCTCATATGCGATTGTGGGATCCGCTCCTTCTAAGAGCAACCATATCAAAAACGATGCAAGACTGCCAATCGCAATAACAATAGCTCTCTTCCAGCCAACAAAAAATCCTATTCCTGCCATCATCGGAGAGTTGCTTATTCCTATCCAATTTGGAACTCTTGAAGCTGCAGGAATTACAGAGCTCAAAGCATTAGGAAATGAGCTCAAATTGGTCCCAGTAATAACCTCAGTGATCTTTGTTGTTCCTACCCACATGCCTGAGATTCCAAGACCAATACCTACTGTCTTCTTGGCCTCAACATCTCCACCCATACAATTTATCGTATATGCTTGAGGTTGAACCTGAGGCCATGCTTCATGTTCAAATCTATCTCTAAATGGAGCTAATAGTATTATGCCAAATACTGCGCTGATGCCAGTAACTATGATAATGAATATGAGCGTAGTCGAAGGATTATACAGACTACTATTGATATTAAAGAGGGGATTTGTCGGTTCAAAAATGGCAATTGCTGGGAATGTTATCAGTACCCCAATAGAAACCAATGCAGACGAATTAGCGATAGCTACAACAATAGTATTTTCTTCTGGAGTGTATCGCCCCTTTGCACTTAGAATTATTGCACCGAGCATCTCTGCTCCAACAAGGAAAACAACACCCAGCTTCAAAGCAAGCCATATTCCCAAAAAAGTCATAATGATGCCAACGACTATGCCTGTGCTTAATGCTCTCTTAGTCAGAGGATGTCTTGGTTCAGCACGCACAGAACCATAGATCAACAATCCTGCTACAGCCATCACCACAACATGATGAAGTTCGGGGAAACTACCAACGACTAAAACAGCCATTGCAACACCAGAGATTATTCCTAGCTCTGTGTTATTGGGACGTGGTCTGAAGAGGGCACTGTAGAAAAGAACTCCTTCGATGATAAGTGCCAGAATAACACCTGGATAAATCCAATATCCTCTTCCGATTACATATAATACGTAAAATACACCTGCTGAGTAAATTCCTGCAAGAAGCGCTCTAGTTGTATCAGGTCTGTATTGTCTGAGCCATGTCTGATTCGTCAATATCACATAGATCACAAAGCCAAAGGCCGTAATTAGTGCCATTTCTGAGATGAAATGTAAGCTGACAAGGAGTGATAGATAGAATAACATAAGTGGTGTGATGAACAAGATCTCTTTTCTTGTGAATCTGCGCTCGATAAATGAAAAATATAGCAATGTTAGTTCAACGATAAATGCAATGATGACATCAGGTTGTGCAAATCGACCAAGCACCATTGCTGTAAGAACCCAGGCCAATCCCACTGAGAAGATGAGTAATAGGAGTGCTCTAATCCTAACTGGGTTCAAGACTGACGGTTCCTCCGAATGTTTCGTTAAAGCTACTATAAGCTCATTGAAGCAACCACTCAAACGATGCCCTCTATATAACTGCCTATATCATGTTGAGAGAATTTCTTGAATATATGATGCAGATTTTCCAGTAATCAATAGCGTTTTCTCTCGTGATTTATAGCCTGTGATTAGATTGATATCACTAGTTGAAATCTTCAATATTTTCGAAAATCTCTTGAGCAATTCAATATTGGCTTTTCCCTCTCTTGCCTGACTTGAAAGATTCACAAAAACAGCCTCTTGGGTAATCTCTGATATTAACTCCTTCTCCTTAGAATTTGGTCTGACAACCACTCGAATCATAGTTCCTCTTTCAGTGTCCCAAACAGGTCCCTTCGTCATACACTTTAAAACATATACTTGAACATAAGTATATTATTACGGTTCAACAGAAATCTATCAAGGATTTGTTTATTTGGAGCGGTTGTAGGAGTTTCTGTAAGACCGTATTGAATGGGGTGAATCAAGAATGAGCGATCCTGTTATGGATGCATATACAATGGCTTACAACAGTTCAGGTAATATGGTACAGGCCTTTGGTGTGATAACAGAAGGTGGACAAGTACTATGGCAAAGCAACAACTGGGACTTATCTACTGATGCTTCTGGACTTATCTCCGCAGTTAAGTCAAGAAGTCCTGCAGTTACACAAAATAATGTCCGATATTCAACCATGAGATCTACACCTGAGAGTCTTGTTGCTCGCAATGTTCAAGGAAATGGTGTTCTTATCCTAGCCAAGATTGAAGGTGACAAATGGGTTGTTGCATGGTGCGCACCAGATGCTCAACCTGACGGTGTCTATGTTGATGTAGATCGAGCAGCTAAGGCACTAAAAGGAAAAGTTTGAGATTTACCTACTGGACTGTCTAGGGTTATATTCGTACTGAATATCACCCTCTGCAGTCCTTCCTATATCTGGAGGTTGTATCTTGGAAAATGCAATAAGCCGTCAATGGTACCAACTCTATGAGAACAATAAAAAGATACAAGCATTTGCAGTTGCCAAGGGAAAGGAAATTGTCTGGCAGACTGAGAATTGGAATCTTACTGAAGATGTCAAAACCCTTCTCGATGCCCCCATTTCTGCTGCAGGTAAGCTTGCTGTTGGTGGTGTAAAATACAAGAGAATCACTTCAACCCAAGACAGGTATGTTGCCAGTTCTGGGGACAACCAAGGTCATCTCCTCATGGCACGTGTTGATGATGAGAGTTGGATCATTGCTTGGGCTGAAGACTCTTCCATTCCAGAATTGGCCATAATTGATGTTGAAAAAGCTGCCATCCATCTAAAGGGAGCTCTGTAGTGTCATCGATACATGGATTTTTATAATTCAAGGTTAGCGGAAAGGATTAAGAGGCGTTTTGTAAATCCGAGAACCACACAAAAACGAGGCTACGCATAATGACCGTCACAGCATATATCCTACTCAATGTTGATATGTCTACACAGAATACAGTCTTCGAACAAGTGAAGAAGATGGAAGAAACCCGTGAGGTCTACATGATATTTGGTGCGTTTGATATAATCATAAAGGGAGAATTCTTCGATAATGATCAGTTGAGTAATTTTGTCGTTGATAAACTCAAAGCACTTCCGGGTATTCTAGAAACCCAGACCAATGTTTGTGCTGCCGTTCCTTGAACGAACTATTTTCGATAGTTCAATATCTCAGAAGACTGAATTTGATTTATCACAGGGCTGTACTTTTTGGAAAGAGTATCCTTCTTATCTCCATCACATTATCCACATACTCTTTTGAGCCCATGGCATAGTAGTGAAGTAAGGTTTCATACATATCAAGTACTTTTTTGTTTGCAACATCCCCCTTGACA
>SDOA01000106.1 GCA_004524595.1 Candidatus Thorarchaeota archaeon
CAAAGAGCCAAGGTGTGAAGATAAGTCCATTACTTCCTGGAGGAACATTCTCGACAATTTTGTCAAATTCCTGATAGACCTCTGGATTGTTAAACCGACCAGGATCATCACTATAGAGTACATTATCTCTCAAAAACTTGAGACATGCCCCTGCGGTCTCCTGTTCATTAGCGACAAAGTATCTTCCAGGTATTGATGAGGGAAGTGCGGCCATGTTATGAGTGATATCCGTCTTCTTGAAAGGAACATGGCAGATTATCCAACTACTTGTGCCTACGTAGATGTGACCTTCAAAATCGCGTACTGCACCAGACCCAATCACAGCTGATTGCAAATCCGGAGAGCCAACAACAACTTTGGTGTCTGTGCTGATTCCCAGTTCTTGAGCGACACCTTCCTTTACGACACCAAGAATATCCACAGCCCTCATTAACCGAGGTAGTTTCTCCTGTTCTACTCCCATCTTGCAAATCAGACTATTGTTGTAATGAACATTATTGATATCACGAATATCAGTTACCCAATGAAGCATGATTGAGTCAAAAGAAGCAACAAACTTACCTGTCAGTCGAAGGTTCAGGTAATCCTTTGGTTCTAAGAACTTGTAAGTTGACTCGTAGATGTGTGGCCGCTCGTTCTTGATGTAGAGAATGTGGGCAATTGGGTCCTTTCCACTTTTTGCAGGAAGACCTCCTGTAGAACGCAACCAGCGAGCAATATTGAGAATACCATAACCTGAGAT
Organism: Candidatus Thorarchaeota archaeon; assembly: GCA_004524595.1. The sequence goes on from SDOA01000106.1 coordinate 743, forward strand.
ATTGATAATACCCTCATTTTTCTCTCGAATATAGGATTCACCTCGAGAGTCCATCCAGATGATGGCATTCATGAGATGATTACCTTCAGAGTCTACAGCAACTGTTCCAGACCATTGACTTGAAACGCATATAGCAACTATATCCTCATTTGAAACGATTTGTTTTGCCAGAAGACGCCGTGTCGCCTTGATAAAAGCAACCCACCATTCATCGGGATCCTGCTCCGCTCCTCCATCAGGATAGAGATAGAGAGGTGTGTCTTCATACTCGAATGCTAGTATTTCTCCACAGGTGTCAGCAAGAGCTACCTTCATTGCAGATGTACCATGATCAACTGCAATGATGTACTTCTTCACTTTCTCCGTTGTCATTTCCCTAACCAATTGTTCTAATAGGCAAACGACCATATATACAGTACCAATTTTTGATTACATCTGAAGACGTTCTACTTTCCCATTTTTGTCAATTGATTCTATGATGAGTGGAGATTCGCCACCTGTCATTTTCTCGAGTTTGAGATGTTCTTGCATCAATCCAAGAAAATCAAGGGGATTGACGCAGGCTTCTGGAGGAAGAACACCTTTCTCGGTAATCTTACCTCGTTCCATGAGAATTGCGCCAAGGGCCGCAGGAATCCCAGTTCCTTCACCCATCGACCGTCCTATCGATGCCATTGAAAAATCATATTGCTTAGACTCACCATCTTCTATGCCCTTAATCGTGATCTTTAGACACCCACGTTGCTCTCCGAAATTGGTCTCTTTCAGGATTCGTTCTCTCTCTTGGATGATGAAAGCGATAGCAAATTCTCTGGGGACAACTTCTTGATCACCAACCCTAAGCGGGGTCTCGCTTACAATTCCCAATCTAGCAATCTCCTGAATCATTCGATAATACTCGGGTGGAATCACGCATCCGAGATTCGTTACTCGTTTGCACTTTATGTAGTTAGGAAGGGTTATTGTTTCTGGATGAGGGTATGGATAGCATCGGTATTTACCGACACAGTGGAATTCAACATCCTCTTCTAGTGCTTTTCCACTTTCACCGAAATAGTCCACTGTTGTAAACTTTCCATCTAGAAACATAGGGATGGGAGAAGTCATACTATGAATTCTATGAGCAACAACAGCTGCGCCCTCAGTTGGTTCGCCACCGTGAGCATGAAGGATATCAATCGAGTCCACTTCATCAAGCATTAGATTAGCACAGAATTTCACAAGCAAGTTTGCTACACCAGGAGAACTACCCATTCCTGTGAGGGCAGATATGTCTGCTTTCTTTGCTGCATTATTCATCTCAAGGAGTTTCTTAGTCGCGTCATAGTCATCACAGACATCAACATAGTTGATCTTTGATTCTATTACAGCTTTCAAGACAATAGGACCAAGTCTATAGAATGGTCCACAGCAGTTAAGAACAATGTCAGAATCCTTGATTGCTTCTCTGATATCTTCCGGATTACTTGCATCAACTCTAAACGAGGATAGACATTCATCACCTATTTGAGAAACACACTCATTGGCCTTTTCGAGGTCAATATCTCCAATAATAATCTCTGAGAAGTCTCCAGATGAAACAAGAGTCTTGACCGCAACTGTGCCAACTACTCCGCATCCACCCAAGACAGTTACACGCGACATATAGAAACTATAGCTATAGCATATATTTAGGTATGATGGATAATGGATTTTGGAACGAATTTCAACCAAGTGTATATTCAATTCTAGTATAGATTAATGCTAATAAGCACCAGACCACAAACTAATCTGTAAGAGTCATACTATCTCTTTTAGGCCGATCATTATTATTGTTCCTTCAATCAGAGTAATTTCTAATCGAGTCTATATGTTTAGCAATATCAGCAGCTATCTTTTCCACCAAGTCTGCACTCTCAACAATATGCCATTTCTCTTCAGGCCGAAGGGATGAACAGTCAACATAGTCTTCTAAATTGATTTTCACTGTCGGCTCATTGCTATAATGCTCTGTACCAATCGCCGCACATAATTTTCCACACCCATCAACTGTAATAGTTGGGAACTTCTTTGCAAAGGCACGTTCACCTTCACCACCTGCAAGGAAAAGAGGAAGACAGATAGTGACAGTTTCGTCAGGTCTTAAATCATGAAGCACTCGCAAGGTCGCAGCTCGTGAAATATTTCCACCAGGACATTCTTCCCCACTACATGAGATTACACCAACTTTGGGAATATCACTCATATTCATCACATCCATCACCTAAGATTATTTGGACTATGTCCTTTGCCAAAAGTCTTCCACCATCACCAATGTTCCGAAGGGAGTCTGGTTTGTGCTCAGTATTTGCTGCAAGAACTTTGGGAACCATAACTTCCTTTGTCACTTTCACGCCAATCCGTTCAATACATAGTGTTGCACATTTTTTCGGACAGCCATCAATAGTATAGACATGTGAGTTCTGTACGAGACTGACTGCCTCTTGATCACCAGCCACCAACAGTGGCAAGCACATTGTCCTAAATTCATCGCTATGAGAGGTTTCCGTTAACTGATATGTTGCCTCTCTGGCGACTGTTCCGAAAGCTTTTCCGATTCCACTACATGGAATGACTATCTTTTTTGCATCACTCATTCTGACACCTTCTTTCCTAGTTCATTTCTAGCCTTCTCGACCCCGTAGGTAAGATACTCAGTTGCAGTTTTCAAAATCTCCAACTCACTAATATCATCAGGTCGAATGATATACAACCAACCCTTTCCATATGGGTCCTCATTGATTAATTCTGGACTATTTTCTAGTTCGAGATTCCTATCAATAACAGTTCCTGAAACTGGTGATATAATCTCCATTGCGATTTTAGTCGACTCAAAAGAACCGACATCATCACCTAATTCCACATGGGTTCCAACATCAACGAGATCAATGAAGTAAATATCAGAAACCATCTGCTGTAAGAGGTCTGTCGCGCCTATTCTCACAAGTTCACTCTCTTGTTGAACCCAAAAATCATTATCAGAATAGAAGAGTCCATTCTTTACTTTAAGGATAAATTTGTCAACCATCTCTGTCAAATATTCATCTTCACAAGGTTGAAACACTTCATCTTTTGGAATATCAGTAGATGAAGTAACCCATTTTTTCTTTATCATGTCTACCAAGGCACTTACTGTTTCGTCTGTACTTCTAGTCGAAGCAATAATCTCTGTGACTTCAATAGAGTCGAATTCACGAGGTGTGTGTTTTTCTACCATTTTCGAAGCACATTTCATACTACACCCATCAATACATATCACAGAGGAAGATCGTAAATCTTTGATTTCTCCCGCACGTTCAGAAGCTAATGCTCCAATGCTACCAATAATCAATTCTGAATCCTCTGATTCTAATAGGTCAGCAACATGTCGTGATGTTTTTCCCCCAGGGCGATCATAACCCGCGCAAGGAAGAATATACTTCTTACTCAAATCGACCACAATCCTATACAGACCTTGCTTCTTTGATAATTTTCAAGATGTCCGATTTGTTTGGAAAAGATAAGGCATCTTTAGGACACATCTTTTGGCAAGCCTTGCAGAAGACCACACAGTTGTACTGATTTTTAACTTCTATTTTTGGAGGGTTATCTAAACTAATGTAGACTTGATGAGGACAGAATTTTAGACAATCAAACCCACCAGCACACCCGTCGCATTTATCAACATCTACCACAGGCCACCAAGGTATTTTCTCTCTTGCAACACCCATGAATGTACTCCCTATTCCGCCCTCATTCGACATCATAACCGTTCTCCTTCATTGTATTCATGACCTTTTCAAATGCTTCATCAGTGGTCATATCACGAACATCTAATGCGATGAGGTCTTCTTGCACATCAAGACCAGCTTTGGCAAAGGCATCACGGAATAACTTGTATTGCATTGCAGGGGCACATCCTGCTATTATGACCTTTTCACCGGCATTGAGTGTACTCTCCAGATATCGATCTCCGTCTTCTTCACAGAGCTGAGGATGGATCACACCATATTTGACAGGGAGTTCCATTCGTACTCGATTAATGAAGTCCCACATATCCATCTTGGCAAAACCAGGACATTTTCCTGTACAGACACAAAAGAGGAATGCAGGTGGGTCATTCTTCGTTCCCATTAAATAAACCTCCATGTTCATCAAATATCGAATAATCTCGATATTTAAATAAATTGATAGTACACATTTGTGTGATTCTTCTATTCCAACGTGATACGGTCACCGATACGTACTGGAATGTAGTCGATAGCACGCTTGTTCTTGGCTGACAATTCGATGGTTCCTGCACTTCCAATAACTGCAAAGATAGAAGAATCAGGGCCTTCTGCATATGTTGTGTAGGAGTCAATTTCACCGGAATAGGTATTCGTGGATATTTTCACTCGCTTTTTTGTAATGGGTGGCAGGTTAGTTACAACATTGCCAAAATGGTCGATTCTAACGACTTCACCAGTATTATGTTGAAGGTGAAAAGTCAAAGGTACTGTGAGGTCATTCAACGAATCTCCAATATCTCTGGGATGGGTTCCGCTATGATAACGACCTGCAGCTACAGCAAAGACATCCCGCCCATGAAAAGTGTGAGAAGTGTTTGAATTAATCTTAATCGAATATACATTGTAGGAAGATGCCTCTTTTAATGCAGGATATAACAGACCATTATCAGGACCTACAAATACATAGTCAGGGGTTTCTACAAGTACAGCATTACGTGACGTCCCGACCCCTGGATCAACAACACAGACAAAGATGGAATGACTTGGAAAATATTTGTATGATTTGAGAAGAACCCATGCGGCTTCACGTATCGACTGAGGAGTGATGGAATGTGTAAGGTCAATAATCTTTACATCGCTGTCTAGGCTGTGAATGACACCTTTCATCACTCCGACATACTCAGACTCTCCAAAATCAGTCAAAAGCACAATCATACTAATACCTCTTACTCTATACGAATTAATCGAAGTTCATTGTAGTCAGTGATAACGCGGATATAACCTCTAAGTGATTCATCAACTGCCGTATCCCCTGTATCCACTTTGAAAGTTCCACCCGCAATACCTCTTAGTTTTGCAGGTGTCGAAATTACTATGATATGGTCACGTCCAACTCGTTCGATCACTCCGGGACTAATCTGTTGATTTCCTCGACCAAATAGCATGCCCTGATGTCCAATGGGTGAAACGATGATCCAAGTCTTGTTAAAATCATCGACTACTTCGATAATGCATGCTTCATTCACATCATTGAATATCTGTCCATTATGATAGACATCGACACCAAGCGTAGTCTTCTTCATTCCTAGGACATCAGCCACTGTTTTGACAGTAGTCCCAGGTCCTAGAATATACATTCCGTCGGGAATCATCTGCTCGACAACATACTTTGCAATAGCCTCTTGCGCTTCATGCTCATTTACAGTTTCAGGGCTAGCTTGTTTCGCACCTTGAAATCTGGCTGGGACAGAGGGACCTCTCATGTAACCATATAGTCTGATGATGAAACGGTCCTCTCTGAATGCCTCTTCATCAGCATCCATAATCTCAAACTCAGCAATACCAGCACCTCCATCATTAACAAGACCAACAACCTCTGCTGCATCAGGAGGACTCACAACAAATATGCCGCTATACATCTTCACACCAGAGGGGACTCCAATGACCAGCAAATCATCCAATCTGTGTTCAATGATGACATCCAAGATATTACGAGCTGTGCCATCACCTCCAACAAAAACCAGCAGTCTGACACCTTCATCATAGAGAGCACGGACACAGGTTGCAGTATCTTCGGATGTTGTCTTCTCACTAATCTTGACATCAATGATGCGATGGTCAAAATTGGTCTCACAAGCCATGTCTTCGCCCATCTCACCAGGGCACACAAGAAGTTCCACCCCGGACTTGTACTTGAAACGATTTTTCAGCGCTTTCAAGAATTCGCAGGCACGTCCAGGAGCAATAGGAAGAGCTCCGCGCTTAACAGCCTCATCAACAACACCATCTGTACCCTTTAGACCAACACGACCACCCATTCCTGCAATAGGATTAACAAGAAGACCAACAAGCATGAAGACTCACAACCAATCGTATCTATTCAGACACATCTACTCTAAAGCAGTTGTGATTTAGAGTCATCTTCAATCATTTTAACGCTTTGACTTGTGCGGCGGATTGAATCCAGAATGATACTCTAACAAGTACCTCTTCGAGAAAACGCTCTCGGTCATCAGGGGTCGCATCTTCAGGCCATCGATTCTTACGATAATCATCAAACTTCTTGAATTCTTTCCCCCATTTCGTGGTCAGGGGTATCTCAACATACTTGTCAGCAGCAGTATTCAATGCTCGAATGAGGGTGACAAAGTCGAACCTGAGACGAAAGATCCATTTTCGGAGAGCTACGAAGAATGCACGGTCATTCATAAGATCCCAATGAAGTGGTTTCAGTGCCTCTCTATCCGCAGCATTGATTCTACCAGTATTGAAACTGCAATTCTTATCATAATTACATCTGGCACGGACAAAGAGCTGTTGTTTTGAGAGCCACATGATGATCTCATGCTCACCTTTTGTCTTCATCAGTTCCTTATGTTTCCCCGCAGGAAAGATGAGCTCGACCACACCGCCTTCTTTGAATTTTCCACCAGCCTTGAAATAGAGGTCAAAAGCTCTGGAGAGCACTGGAATTGTATTGACTGGATAATAATCGTCAGGATCGGGCATAGAATCATTTCACACCATACAGTTCTTACTGATATGATTTCGTACTGAACACAATAAGAAGGTAATTGAACACCATTACTGAGTCGATTGTTTCTCACGAGAAGTGACAAGAGTCTTAGCCAACTGCTCGAAGATGTCAACGATTCCCTCGCCGGTCTTTGCGGATGACTCGAGATAGGGCATATTATGACTATCAGCAAACTCACGACCCTCAGAAGGCTCAATGACCCGGTCAGGAAGGTCTGTCTTATTTGCGACGAGTACCAACGGGATATCCTTCCCAATCGCCTTCTTCAACTCATCAAGCCACTCCTCCAACACGATGAAGGTCCTTCGCCGGGTCACATCATACACCAGCAGGCCTCCACTACTTCCTCGGTAATACATTGGGCGAAGAATTTGGAATCGTGATTGGCCGGCAACATCCCAAATCTGTAATTTCACGGTCGTTCTGCTCGAATCAGGCTTGATAATCTCTACATTTTTGACAGCAAACTGGGAGCCAATGGTTGTTTTATAGTCAGTTCTGAAGAAGCCGTGAGAGAAGCGGGTAACAATAGCTGTCTTCCCGACAGCTCCTTCGCCTAAGACAACGATCTTGAAGAGAAAGTCGTAAGTACTACTCATTAGGAACCCTCCGGATGTAGAAGAGACCCGGACTAATATTTTTGACTATGATATTGACATATGAAGAGTCTGTGTATGTATTCATCCGAAGTCCCCGTGCAGTCAATTAACGTTAATCGTTGGTACGCGGTCGAAGCGTAAAGAGGCGTATGAACCTAATAAGGTTTCGCGAGATGTTGAACCTGTAAGTATGAGGATGATAATAAGTGTGAAGTGCCTTTTGATATTATTTTTGGGTATGTTCGAGGATGTAACGGGGAAGAGAGCCTCAGACTATTGATTCACTCTCCATTACATAAGATTCTGAATCTTCCTCAGAACCTTCTCTCTTCTGCATTAATCCAAATAGAACGAAGAGAAGCGTAATGAATCCAATCATTCCGAATAGAAGAATTGTTGACAGAGCGAGGATAGTGGGTAACATAACAAGCGTGAACCCGATAGCTAGTGCACAGACGCCAAGCATTGAAAATACAGTGCCAAAGGTCGTAGCCTCATCCTTGGGGCGAATCCCAACCCCATAGCCCATTCCTAACCCTCCGAGAGAGCCAAGATAGGATAGAGCGATGGCCTGACTCTGATAGGAACTGAATGTTGAAGATACAAGACTAGTCCAGCTAACAAGGTCAGTACCACTAAGTCCGTGGATTGCAGACCCAGTCCAGGTTGCAAAGAGCCCAATGGAGTTCATGACCAGAAAACCGGAGATGATTCCAATAACGAGTGATGCTATTGCACCAAGACCCCGAGTGATACTAACACCCATTCTTCGTGTAAGAATAAGCGCACAAAAACTGGTAACAATGAAGGCACCGCCAAGTCCTAAGGCAAGTCCATCAAGTAAAGATACTTGAATGAGGTTCATGAAGAATGTATCTAATTGCATGAGGATGTCACCGGATTATCCGACTGACAATTCCTATGGCATATAAAGATGCAGGATTCACTTACTCAGTGATTGTTCTCAACCCAGATGATGAATTTTTGTAAGAGTCTGTTGAACTCAGCTGGTTGCTCAATCATTGGAGCGTGGTCAGCATTTCGTACGATTGCCAAATCAGCTCGTGGAAGTCTGTTTTTGAAGTCGGACACTACTGTGGGAGGAATTATATCATCATTCTCGCCAACGATGATGAAAGTAGGAATGTCGATTTCAGATATTCTACCAGAAATATCGAACTTATCACAAGCAACAAGATCTCGTTGCATGACTATTGGGGTGGCATTTCGAAGTTCATCTTCATATTTCTTGATTTTGTATGTATCAGTGTACTCTTCAAATATCTTTGACTTCAACAGGAAAATCTTGTTCTCGACTGCCTCCTTTACAAGACCTGTGGCTAATTTTGATAGCTCTAAGTCAGGAGATGTATCAACCAGTACGAGAGCTATAGGAGTGGTTGTTTTGTCATGCAGAACATACGACATTGCTACTCCACCGCCCATGCTATGACCAATTAAGATGAATTCATCCAGATTCAGATGTTTTACAAGTGTATCGACTTCATAGGTATATCCTTCATCAATCGATACTTCACCTTCAGTATCTTCAGATTGCCCATGCCCTGACAGGTCGATTGCGATTGTCCGATGCGATTTTGAGAATTCTCTTAGCTGTAGCGCCCAAGAAATGTGTGATGAGCCTGCGCCATGAATAAAAAGCAATGTAATGCCCTTTTTCTTACAATTACGATTATCAACGTCCACGTAATGCAGCTTTACTCCATTATACTGAAAGAAGGGCATGATTTTTCACTAACGATTGCTGTTATCAATTTATTTTAAGCTGGTCATCGTGCTTTAGGTATCTTTTTCTTAATGCTTACAGAGAGATACATAGTGACTCCAATGGCAAATCGACTCTTTGGGACTACAGGTGTACGAAAGATATATGGTGATGAGTTTGACCTTGAGGTGGCTTTGAATCTTGGAAAGGCTCTCGGAACTATGATTGATAATGGTACTGTACTCATTGCTAGAGATACAAGAACCACTGGAAAAATAGTTGCAGATACACTTTCAGCTGGACTGATGTCCACTGGCGTACATGTCGTAAGAGCAGGAATCATCCCAACACCAACCCTTGCATTTCTTACCATGAAGGATGGATATGATGCAGGACTCATGGTAACGGCATCGCACAACCCCCCAGAATATACAGGTATAAAGTTCTGGTCAAAGACGAGTATGGGATTCACAGAAGTGGAAGAGAGAAAGCTTGAGGAGATATTTGAATCAAAGAAGTTTAAGGTTGCCTCATGGGATCAACTCGGGACTGAACATTCGATTGAAACAGCAATTGAGGAACATATCACTGCTATTTTGCAGAGATGTGATAAAGATCTGATCAAGTCAAAATCATTCACTATTGTTGTTGATCCAGGTAATGGTGCTGCTTGTACTTTGTCACCATATTTGATGCAGAAACTTGCTGAGAAAGTAGTCACAATCAATGGTCAACCAGATGGACACTTTCCTGGAAGGCAATCTGAACCAGATGAAGAGTCTCTCGGAGACCTGATGCAAATGGTCAAAGAAGTGGGAGCTGACCTTGGTATAGCTCATGATGGAGATGGCGATCGCGTTGTGTTCATCACCGAGAAGGGCGAGGTCATTAGAGGAGATAGAACCATAGCTTTGTTAGCACAGGATTATCTTCTAACATCAAACAAGAGGGTGGTCGTAACAACTGTGGATAGCTCACTCGTTCTTGACGAATTAGTTGAGAAACGAGGAGGAATATCCATTAGAACTCCTGTAGGAGATATTCAAGTTGCAATGAAGGTTAGAGAAGAAGGTGCCGTTATAGGCGGAGAAGCCTGTGGTGTATTTATCCTTCCAGAACTTCACTTAGCACCAGAACCATTTCTTGCATCATGTCGAGTCCTTGAGATGATGGCTCGAACAGGGAAGAGTTTTGGTGAATTAATCAAGGAGATTCCAATCTACCCATTAATGAAGGCCAAAGTGAAGTGTCCAAATGAGAAGAAATCAGCCGTTATGAAGAGTCTTGCCAAGACACTACCAAACGAATTGGGTAATGTAGTTCAAGTAATCACTGTAGATGGTCTAGGTATTACAACAAAAGAAGGATGGGTTCTTGTACGGCCATCAGGTACTGAGCCGGTGGTGAGAATAACCTCTGAGGGATCTACTGATTCAATCGTTGATAATATACTAAATAGAACTAAGAAAATAGTTGAGAAAACAATTGAAGCAGTGTGATTTGAAGAAAGAATTATGCAAGCAATGTTTATAGCAATAACAAAACAATTGACAACTTACGGAGCAATATCAATGCCTGATGACAAGAAAGAACTTGAAGAAGCAGTTATGGAAGAGTTCGAATGGGCCCTCCAAGATCCAAACACCGAGAAGATACGTCAACTCGGAGAAGTGGTGAGTATCATCACTACCAAGCTTACAGAGGCAATTAGCGAACTTCAAGTGACAGTAAACCAACTTCAATCGAAAGTTGGAAATCTCGACTCAAAGATAGACTCTCTTGCTAGTCGTGTTTCAGGTGGTGCTACAGTATCCGCATCTCCAGTATCTGGTGCAGGATCAGAACCGATTCCCACAATGGAAAGATCTGCAACTGCTCCGCCACCATCTGCTGGCGGAGGTATGAGTATGATGGGTGAGCTAAAGCAACTTCTTGCAGCCAGAAGGAGAAAGGCAGACACAACGGAGTGAAACTTCTAGCTACATAAGACTGGAAACATTATTCTCTGAATAGAATGGACCAGCATGTTCAGGTAATGTAATAGTAAATGCCTCAGCTCGTTCACACATTGCTTGTACACCGCGTAATCGTGTCCTAGCATCATACAATTTCTCGTAAAAATTGTCAGCCTTCGAAATCTGAGACTTGTGCATCTTTAATGCTGCAAGAGCATATTTGTAAGTATCAGATACGTCAACGTGTACATGAGGTCTAGAGATTAGAGTATTGACCTCCATGTTATAGATTCGCTCAACGCGATGTGCATTATCAAAAATAGTAACATGTGAAGCCCACTCCACAGCATCAAAGACTATCTTTGCGCATTCTTGGTGGTTAAGATTATAGTCCTCAATGGAATGAGTAATTAGTATTTTTGGGCGAGTCTTAAGAATTGCACCTACAACCTCATTTCGAAGGTTCTTATTGATCGCAAAATCATCACGTGCACTGTGGTACAGATTTCGCACACCAAGAATAGAACATGCTTCCTGTAGCTCAGCATTTCTAGTCTCATTTCCTGTCATACAATGGACGTCCACAGGGATGCCCATATCACAATGTCTTCGTATTGTGCCTCCTGCACCAATACTCTCATCATCAGGATGCGCAACTACAACTAGAATCGAGTCCATACCGTACCTTTCTGTACCATATCTAATCAAGCTTTGGCATGCTTATTGTTCAAACCAAGTGCCTTAAAGGGAAGCATACACAATCAAGGAAAAGATGGTCAGTATGAGAATAGGAGTGAATTTGTATCCATCAGTTGGTGGATCAGGATATGTTGCAACAAGATTGGGACAGCACCTAGCTGACCGTGGACATATTATCCATTTTGTCACATATCAAAGACCATTCTCAATGATGTGGCAGCAGACAAAGGGGATTCATGTTGATCTAGTAGATAGATTCGACTACCCGCTGTTCCAGGCAGTTGGACCCCCATATTCCATGGCATTGGCGTCAAAGATGATCAAGGTGGCAAAGGCTGCGGAATTGGATCTCATTCATTCTCATTATGCCATCCCACATGCAATGGCGGCATATATGGTCAGGGAAATAATAGGTCTCCCTTATGTTGTGACCCTTCATGGTTCTGATGTTCATACATTAGGATTGGATCCTGCATACAAACCGGTAGTGCAACACACTGTGGAGAGAGCTGATGCAGTAACAGCTGTATCAGAGTTCCTTATGACGAAGGCTCACGAAGAATTAGGAATTAAAAGAGATATACATGTGATTCCAAACTTCATTGATACTACAAAATTCTCAAAAGTTTCAGGCATTCGCTTAGTTGTTGAGAGCGGCTGTGTTTCCTTAAGAAGAGAAGAAGATGCATTCGAAATAAGTCCGGAGGATAAGATCATCCTCCATGCATCAAATTTCAGAGGAGTAAAACGAGTGGTTGAACTTGTTGAAGCAATGAAGATAGTAGTTGAAGCCATTCCGCAGGCGCGCCTGATAATCGCTGGTGATGGACCTACTCGTATAGATGTTGAACGACGGATCGAGGCATTAAAACTCTGCAATAACATTCACCTGTTAGGCGTGAAGAGCAATATGCAAGAAATCATGTGTTCTGCAGATGTCTTTGTCTTGAATTCTACATTGGAAGGCATGCCCCTTGTTCTTCTTGAGGCAATGGCATGTAGTCTGCCAGTCGTTACTACTCCTGCAGGAGGGGTACCAGAACTGGTACGACCAGGGGTTGATGGAGTTGTCACAAAGGGCTATGAAACACAGGAATTGGCTGATGCGTTGATTAATATCCTTGAAAACGAAAGTTATCGTAAAAAGATGGGAAAAGCAGGATATCAACGGGTACAGGATAAATTCACTGCAAACAAAGTAGTGACCATGTATGAAAAGGTATTCGAAGAGGTCTGTAAGAGATAAGTGGAGTGCCAGTTGAATGATTCCTAGTGTTAACCGTGTGTATCATGACTTCATTTGGTATAGAGAGAATGAGGAATTAGCAACAATTCTCTATGATACACCACCAATTACGATGGACTCAATTGCAGAGAGAGCTATTGGGATTCTAGGCAAATACTCTCAGATGCTCTGGCACCTCCCTGAGAAGATAGACCAGTTAGAAAAGGTACTTGTTAAATCCAATAAGAAACTTGGCTGTTTGACACCTGAAGTCAGAGCACGCATCAAGACCCTGAGAGAGGGTGCGATTGAAACAGCACATCAGACAGTGACTCTAGGGGGACCAACATATATCCTGAATAAAGCTGCAACAGCTAATCGAATAGCAACTTTTTGTTCTGAAAAAGAACTTCCTCTATCTACGTTTTTTTGCGTCGCTGACTATGACATTGTGCAATCAGAATTGACCAACATCCGTGTCCCAGTATTGGGACAAGGCGGTACACTTGCGAGTATTCCTGTAAGAGAAGGTTACGAGAATTCGCCTGTCAGTATGTTACC
>SDOA01000016.1 GCA_004524595.1 Candidatus Thorarchaeota archaeon
TAAACGATTGCTAAACTAGAAGATAGGTCTACTACCTAAGGTAAGACACCCAACATCATGAGCGGAAAGATGACGGTAGCATCACCGATAACGGTTTCAAAATTAGCCTCAGCCTGCACCTTCTGCCAAGAGACCCCTTCAACCAAAGGGGCGCCTCCAACACTCCCACCCTCAGGACGATCAAGAGTGATTTGAACAGCCATGTCGAGACCTCCACGGAGGATAGTCGAGCCCATGGTGAAGTGTTTCGTGAGACCACCACCAAGCATAATTGCACCAGTCTTCTTTGTCTGAGTCACAATCTCACCAAGAATTCGAAGGTCTTTCACAAAATCAAGAGCAAGCTTCTTTGTGGTACTGTATGTATAGAGATGGAACCCAAGCATTGAGTCCATCAGTCCTGGAGAGAAGATAGGGATGTTGTTCAATGCGGCTTGGTGAACAATGGATGTTTCATCTTTTACTGTCAGTCCTAGTTCAAGGAGAAATTCACTTGGAGCGAGTGTTGTCATCTTTTCTTGGGGGAGTGTGTCGAGAAAGCCATAGACACCCTTCTCGAATTTTTCAAAGTCTTCCTCTTTGACGAAGATATCAGCGATACGACCCATCCCAGCCGCTCGAAGGTCATAATCATCCTTTCCTTGAGGAACACGATAGTGAGCACCTCCAAATGCCTCTACCAGATCGTGAACAATATTTGCACCACTGGTGACTATAGTATCAATATGCTTTTGTTTAACAAGATGGCAGATGATGGCACGAAGACCCCCAGGAACCATCGGTCCTGACATAGATAAATATGTGAAACAGTCAGGGTCTTCAAACATACGTTGAACTATGTCAGTAGCCCTGCCTAAACGGCCAGCTCCAAGGACCCCAACTTCATTCATTGCTTTAAGAAATGATGAGAGTTCTTTAGCCTTTAAGGGGTCAACATGATGCACTCTCTCCAAGCTTGTCACCACAGCTGAAGACCATCTAATATCATGATAAGTCATTCTGTGGGGAGAAAGAGAGGAGGCGAGTCCGGGTCGTTTTCCGGGAGGGTAAAAGCCGGACCCGCGCAATCCAAAATAGACCGTTCATTTTTGTCGGTAAAGTTCACCTTGCGGGGCTTTACCCACGTAAGAACGGCACTGAGTCAAATAGACCCTATAATTGTTATGTAAACAGAAGGGTTCAGTCTTTTTGTAATTGTCTATCTACTGGAACAAACGAGGCCATCCTAGGGAGAACACCGAAACTATTTCAGATTCGCGTTATTCCATATATTTAAACGAAATAATTAATGGGAGAACACATGCAGACTCTCACTGGTGTCGTTCCATTCGCTATTGTGCTATTGTATTTGACCATGCAGACCTTATGGCTCATCATAGGCCGCATCTCTCGAGATAGATATCTTCGTGATATCATGAGTTTTAGAACTCCTACTTCAGCGCTATCACGATATTATGGCTGGCGTGTTGAAAATTCTGCAAACGGGATTGTTGAAGGATTTGTTTTAGTGTTTGTCTTGATAATTGTAGTAATAGGTCTCGGATTAGTTGTGTTCACAATTGATCTTGTCATTCAATCATTTCCAATCATTGTCTTCGTCGTATTATTTTCGCTTTTGAGCACAGCCCAACAAGTCTGGAGGGTGAAGGAGATTATCGATAAAGAAACAAGAATAGTTACATCTATCAAGACATCAAATGATAAGATAGGAGTCGCAAAAAGTATGGTTGATGAGCTCTATGACCAAGGCGCGTTAGGGGATGGGCGGACTTGGTTCGCTCTCTTCAAACTTGCACAAAAACGGGACCAGACTGGATGGGCCATAAAAGATGTTCTTATTGAAAAAGGCAAAGAAGAAGACATAAGGATACAGGAACCGAGTAAAGATACATCTTCTACCGATAGTGGTCCAGAGATTAGTTAATTCATAACAGAGTTCATTCAGTAAGTCTTATATCCAAATCCTCAGGCGTCAACGAGAACTCCAATAGGAGACAGACCAGATGTCCAAGAAAACCACATCAACAGGCCGAAGAGGCGTTGTCACAAGTTATCGCAGAGGAAAACATCTTCAGCATCCAAACCAGGTTATTTTAGTATTTGATGATGTGAAGACTAGATCTGAGGCTTCAGCTATTGTTGGTCGTAAGGTGAAATGGACTGCAGGTGAAGATACTGAGATTTTAGGAAAAGTGCTTGGCCCTCATGGAAATAGTGGTGCAGTACGAGCAAAGTTCCGCACGAATCTTCCTGGTCAAGCTATTGGCACTCCGGTCACACTTGTGTAGAACTTCACGAAGTTTTATCAATACTTCAATAGATGTCTAATTGGCCTCAATGATGTGTAATGGCTACTTAAACTCGAATAGAGTGATGAAGTATCATAGTTAAGCTGAGGGGCCACTATTATTGCAGTAGATTGTTTCCGGATGGTAGAATATGATTGAGTGGATTGGATACTTTGTAGCCTACTTTCTTGCAGGATTCACGCTAAAAATGGGTGATGATCTTCTTGATGTGTTCAAGAGACCGTCCTTAGCTTGGATCCCACTTGCGGTATCAGGGCTGTTGTTTGGATTAATAATGACCATCACTGAGTATGATCTAGCTCTACTGGTGAGCATCATTATTGGAGTTGTTGTTTCAGGAAAAGTGAATCGACCCCAATTTTCAGTTGGATTTGTTTCTATTTTTGGAATCATTATCCTATTCGGATTACCAACCATTACTGCTTGGTTAGACTGGCTGGCATTAGTAGTAATGATGTTTCTATCTGCTGTATTAGACGAAAAGGGAAATGATTGGGCCAATCCAGAGATATCGCCAAGAGCCTACCAATTCTTTCAATACCGGTTTACCATGAAGGTATCAGTACTCTTGTTATCTATTCCATGGCCACTCTTATTACCAGCCGCAATTGGGCTCTGGTTTTTTGATACAGGTTACGAAATAATGGAGTGGAGTGGAAGACAACTACAAAGTTCTCAGAAAAAGTTGGACACTTCTTTGACAGGTGTCTAAAGAATGTGCGGATTGTGCTATACTATCAGAGAAGGATGAGAGAATGACGTGGTAAGATACGGAAGAGACCTCACAGAGTCAGTTCCAAGGCCATTTCTTGGGAGAGCACTACTCTGATGTCAAGATTAACATACGTACAATGAACGGAGTGAAGAGGATTCAGGACAGTTCTTGAAATGCAAGACTGCAACAGACATCTCTGAAGACAGGTTCAAGTCCTTTACTCTTGGCAAAATCAACACCATCTTGACTAATCATTGCAACACCATTTGCACCACTCTTAATGGCAAATAAATCGGTATCTATCTTATGCTGACCCATTGGTCGCGCGCAACCAAGTAGAAGTGGGATATTGGAGAAGCCTAATCTAGCGATGGTCATGATTCTTCCAATACTCATGGGAGAGGGAGGTTTTACATTTTTCATGGATGTTCCTCTGATAGGTGTTAGTACAATAATGACCAGAGCAGAAGGACTGCCTTGAGAGATTATATCGAGAGCCTCAATCTCTCCCTTCAGACTTCCATAATCGAGCCCTACTATGACATGGGGAACTGTTGGGACTTTGTGGGCTTCTAAAATATCTAGAGAGAGCCTCATCTTTGATGGACCGTCTGGAATGTGATATACATTTTCTGACACGGTGGTGTCACCAATTATGTCAAGCATTGCCGCATCAATTCCAGCCTCAGAGAGATGACGCGCGGTCTCAGGGGTTACAAGACCAGTATGAACTACCACCAGTAGATCAAGCTCTTTCTTCACACGCCTGATTGTTTCACCAAATCGTTCGAGTGGGACATGACCTGTTGAAATGGAGCCTCCACTGATCAAGACTCCCTCTCCGCCAAGATCCTTAATCTCCTTACACCGATTAAACAATGATTCAGGTGTGGACGTGGATTCCATTCCTTTTAGAAGCTGCCCTTTACAGTGTTCACAATTTAAAGAGCAGGAGGTTCCAGTAATACTCAATGAGAGAAAGTTATGCGGGGTTGATTGACTGTGATTTGGGATTTTATAGGGATATGCTGTTGGACTGTAACATAGTAATTTGTTCTCGAAATTGGCAAGTCTAGTAGCAAATGCTTGTTTCATCCATTGTTCAAACTCGGTATCCGAGGCAGTGAGAATTGTCTGTCCGTCTTTAAGAATATTGAAGACCAAAATTATTCCCCTGTGTAGCTGACCTGATTTTTGTTATTAGAATTACCTATATGCCACATGACAAAGAACAAGTACTGCTTAATGTCCAAATCAATTAATTCATCATAGGCTAACTGAGTGTGTTAACCGTGTCCTGTGGGTCAACCGAACTATTGGATTTATTCTTTAATGCGAAGAGTGTCGCGATATATGGAGCATCAACAAGTCAGAATAGTGTAGGACAAGCAATAATTCAAAACTTCATCAAACCTCAATACACTGGAAAAATCTATGCTATCAATCCTAAATATGATCAGGTGTTAGGCGTTCCCTGTTTCCCAACCCTGCAAGATATCAAAGAGCCAGTTGATCTTGTTGTTGTCGCAGTGCCAGCAAGAATTACACCCCGTGTTTTTGAGGATATTGCTGCTAAAGGAACCAAAGCCGCAATCATCATTTCTGGAGGATTTTCTGAAACAGGACCTGCAGGAGCAGAATTAGAAGAAGAAGTTGTGGCTATTGCGAAAAAACATGGTATTCGTGTGATTGGTCCTAATTGTGTCGGAATAATAGATACTCGTAGCCATATTGACACGTTCTTCTTGCCAGAATATCGGTGTGGAAGACCCAGACCGAGTAACGTAGCTAATATCTCATTAGTTTCTCAATCAGGTGCTTTTGCTGCTGCAATCTCCGATTGGACTGCAGAACTTGGTCTTGGAATTAGTAAATTGATCAGTCTTGGAAACAAATGTGATGTAGATGATGATGATTTGCTCTGTTTTCTTGCAGAAGACACCACAACTCAAGTAATATGCTATTATACAGAAGGATATGATTCGAGCAAAGGTAGAACATTCTTTGATACCGCCAAGGATGTCACTCCACATAAACCGATTTTAGTAGTGAAATCAGGAAGGGGACAGAGAGCAAGAGCTGCAGCAAGTTCGCACACAGGGTCTCTGGCTGGATCTGATAGGATAGCTAATGCTGCATACAAACAGGCTGGAATCATTAGAACTGATAATTTCGAGCAAATGTTTGACATGGCAAAAGCGCTGGCAATGCAACCTCCCGCAAAAGGTGATAGGGTCCTTATGATTACAAACGGAGGTGGTCTTGGTGTAATGACCACTGATGCACTAGAGGCATTAGGATTGACAATACCAAGTCCATCAAATGAACTTGAAGAGAGATTCCATCAATATTTGCCTAGTTATTGTGCAGTAAGTAATCCTATTGATGTCGTAGGTGATACCGATGCTTCACGATACGATATAGTATTTAGAGAAGCTATTGAGAGTGGTGAGTACGATATGTTTGTAGTCGGGATGCTCTTACAGACCCCAAGTCTAGGAATGGACATTACAAATGTCATCGCTAACCATCAGCGCCAATCAGGATTGCCATTCATTGTTGTCTCAATGGGTGGAAGTTTCACCACAAAGGCTGGTGAGATTATGGAACTAATGGGCGTACCAACTTATGCTACTGGCGAGAAAGCAGCACTTGCTGCAAAGGGTCTGGTACAATATGGTGAAATAAAGTATGGAGAAAAATTCAACAAGACAATGGACTCTGATAAACCATAAAAGGAACAAATAAAGTCAGGAATTCAAGCGAGGTCGACAAAGAGATGAAGGAAGCAAAGAAGATCTTCAAGACAGCCCTTGAAGAGGGTAGAACATTTGTTCTAGAACATGAAGCAAAGGACATAATGAAAGCATATGGCATCCCAATTCCTCCTTATGAAACAGCAATCAATGCAGAAGAAGCTGTTGCCAAATCAAAAGAGATTGGATTTCCAGTCGTACTCAAGATTCTTTCAAAAGATATCCTACACAAATCCGATGCAGGAGGCGTAAAGATTAATCTGAAGAGTGAGGAGGATGTTAGAAAAGCCTTCAATATAATTATGGAAAATGCCAAAGAATACGGGAAGGAAAAGGGTATTGATGTAGATCTAAGTCGGGGAGTTTTCATATCTGCCTTTGTTGATATGGGTACCGAGATGATTGTTGGTGTGACAAAGGATCCTCAATTCGGTCATGCATTAATGACGGGGCTTGGTGGTATCTTTGTTGAGGTCTTGAAGGATGTTTCATTTCGACTTATTCCGTTCAATGAAGTAGATGCAAGAGAGATGTTAAGCGAGCTCAAAGCATACAAAATACTCGAGGGAACACGAGGAGAAGCTCCAAGAGACATTGATGCTCTCGTGAAAGTCATGTTATCTGTTTCTAAAATGATTGAAGAAAATCCAGAAATTACAGAGCTAGATTGTAATCCAACTTTCGTATATGAAGAAGGAAAGGGAACTCTTGTTGTAGATGCAAGGATTCTAATCAGTGACTCGAAATAGTTCTCTAACTATTGATGATCTGGTATAGAAGAATCAGACCTCTCTTGATATCTGCATCCTCGATTGGAGCATTTGGAGTTTCCTTGGTCTTAATTGCGAGAAGCAATAACAGAGCAACAAGTCGCGGTACTAGTCGTGCATATTGAAGTAGAAAGTCTTTATTTCCAGTAGTGTCTACAATCAGACTCTCGAGTCTTCTGATTAAAAGTTGAATTCGTTCATCAACACCTTTGCTTGGACGTAGTGATTTGAAGATAGTAATTGCTGCTGTTTCATCTTGTAGAAAATCAGACGAAACTCCTATCTTTTCTATAGTTTCCAAAGCTCCAACTATAACTGTGTCATAGTGCTCTTCTTCAAGCCGATCAATTCCAAGGCCTACGGCCTGTATTTGTCCAAGCAGTCTAAGCGAGTTTGTCAAAATTGTTCGGGACGCACCAGATGTAGCTTTGGTCATGTTAACTAGATTCGCTCCGTGAATCTTTTCAAGATTGGCTGCTACGGATATATTCAGCATCTTATCGAACCCTGGAGAGAAGGTCACGCCAGCAGCTCGAGAGAGAATAGGATGACTACCAATTTGTCTTACGACTGTAAGTGCTCTGAAATCATTGAAGTTAGCATAGAAAAGCAGAATTCGTACAAAATCATACGCTGTTTCGAAGTCTTCTTCAGTGGTAACATTTCTTCCTTGTCCTTTGCATGCAAAGGCACTCAATAACGCCCAGGCGGATATCATTCCATTACAGAGAGTTTCAACCTCCTTGGGTGACTTGATTTCATGTTCTTCAAGAAAACGGGACAGTTTGTCAGTAGTATTAGAGATTCGTTGAAGTGTTGTGCCGCCAACATGAAGGTCCGCTATGGATTTAATGAATGCCCTAGCTTCACGTGAGGGAGGTCTCAAGACAAAACCTGGCTCATCTCGAGTTAATGTCCACCATTTGGATGTCGAGGTCACATAATCCAGAAAATCTACAGCCATTGTGAGATCGGACTGTTCCGCTCCTTTCCGAGAGTCTAAAAGAGGGATGAGCTGCGTTACAAGTGTGAGAAAGCGAGTTAGATGGATGGATAGTTTTTCTCCAGCAAAAACATAATCAATGAACCTAGCTACAACTGAATCAATCTGTGCAGGTATTGTCTCATCGAGCTGTATTTGAACGAGACCTCGATAGACATCAACCGGAGTTCTAGCCAATGTCTTACAGTCTCCTATTTATTGAGTTTGATGTGTGTCATATATAAGACTGTGTCATAATATGTGGCTGTATTACTTCCCGTATCTTCGGGAGCGGTGACCATAGGACCGCAGAGCTCGCCAGATATCAATTCGTCTCACTGCAGGCCAATATATCTGAGCAAAATACAGTTCAGAGTAGGCAGACTGCCACAGCAAGAAACCTGAGAGACGTTCCTCACCTGAAGTCCGGATTATCAAGTCAGGGTCAGGAACACCATTTGTGTAGAGGTGGCTCTCTATAACATCTTCGTTCACGTCGGAGGGCTGCATCTCACCGGATTCAATTTTCTCACCAATCGCTTTTATAGCATCAACAAGTTCTGCTCGTCCTGAATAACCAATAGCAACATTCAGAATGTGGTCAGAATACTCCTTGGTCTCCTCTTCTGCCGCTCGAATTGCTCTCTGTACATCCTCTGGGAGCAGATCAACTCTACCTATTGCTTGGATACGAACCCGATGTTTGTGAACATCTGGATTTCCCACGACCTCTGAGAACTTCTCCTTTGCCAAAGCCATGATCTCTTCGACCTCTTCCTTTCGTCTTTGGAAGTTCTCAATTGAAAAGGTATAGAGGGTACAGACCTTTACATTTGCCTCCCAGAGAATACGTAGGACCTCCATGACCTTAGCTGCACCTTTCTTGTGACCAAACCACGGAACCTCCATACCATGTTTTCTTGCATATCGTCGGTTTCCATCCAGAATAATACCCACATGACGAGGTGCTGCATTCTTGTCTAACTGCCTGTAGAGAAAATATTCGTATAGACGATAGACAGGACCAGTAATATTCAAGGAAACCACTCTCTACAATGAGAGTTATTTGGAATATACTCCATATAGAGTTGGCGTTGTGGGGCTGGTTGTACTAAATCATCTGAGCGATCTTCTCAGCTGCACGTTTCATGTCTAGGAAGATGAGACCTAGTTTGGCATTAGCTGTAGTTGAAACAGTGAGACACGCATTCATCCCAGCTTGTACGACTATTAGCCAGCCATCGATACCCTTGATGTTAACCTGTTCAAGATTGCCCTTTCCTAATTCAATGGATGCCTTCTCACCAAGTGTCAACATCGCAGCGGTCATAGCTGCAACCTTTGCCTCGTCAACATCTGTTGGAAGAGCAGATACAATAGGGAGCCCTTCCACACTCACAATTGCACAGGCTTCTATCTCGGGAATACTTCCCTGTAGTTCGTTCAGAACACCTTCAAGCGTATTTTCACGGGACTCTCCCATTTTTCTTCACCGGTCTATTATCTATACATCTCGCAGCTTTTAGGAAACCTGTGTACATTAGCACAATGCGAATACAGGAAACTTGTGTGTTATCGCTGTGTCTGCTCCATATAAGATATTCTGTAATATGTAATCTTCTCGCCACTAAATCTATGCAGGAATACGGTGAGCTAAATTGCAAAATTGATAATCAGATAACTGAAGACTGAACAATAGATATCATTTATTCTTGACTAGCTCTTCCTTTCATCTATCAAATCCATTGAATTTGGGAACGTCATTGAGAAGTTTCTTAATTGTTCTCGAAAATTACTAATTCTCGTAAGCAAAGATCCCTGCCTATTCATTTTAAATGCCCAAGCAGTTATGCTTCTTTCAGGAATTTTTACGATTGGGACATAAGTAAGAGGTCTGAATTTCTGAACAAGGTCTACAATTTCTCTATGCGATTCTAATATGTCCATATCATCAACACCCAACCAATCGGAAATTGACAGTGAAGATGTAAGGCGATGATTTAGCAAACCCACTTTCTCAATGAATGTAGTTTTTTGCAAATCAGTGTCGATTTTCTCGGTGTTAAGGAATTTTATATCACGAATCAACCAACCTTTATCATCTAAGCCAACCCAGTAACGATCAAATACTTGTAGAACAGGAGTAGTAAGGTCATTCTTATCGTTTCTAAAAGCCCATTTGAGACCTTGAGAGTTGTATTGCGTTTTATCACTAACACTTTGAATTACTGTTTTATACGATAACTTCAGAGTCCTTTCCTGTGAAACTTTTCCTCCTGGACTTTCAACCCATACCAGTAATCTTGAGTCTGCTGCTGTTTCACCTTTTCCGGATTTCTCACTATCCCCACTAGTCACAGTAAACGAATACGGTAAAATTTTGATTGAATCTGTTTCATCCACATCCATTCTAAGATTTCTTGCGATTGTAAGTAGGTTATGTTTACCAAAAATATCAGAATATAGTTGTCCCAATGCGCCTCCTAGATGTTCGTAAGAATATGGAAACAAAGACGTGGCAAGAGTGATAGGAAATCCATCTTTGGTCATATAGGAACTTCTGGCAGTTATCGGTGTTTCTTTCGCAACCATCATGTATCTTGTTGTTTCTCTAGCAAATCTCAATATGTCAATACTCTCTAGTAGTTTTTGTGAATCGCATTGAAAAACATCAGACAGAGATTCTAGTGCACAAACAGCAAAATTACTCCAATCCCTATTATTTCTGTAATCACAGATTGTATCCCACTGTGGATGGTCTTCCAATAGACTGTCAATATCCCAAAGCAAGTCAGGATTCAATAGAGACTTGCCTTTTCCAAATCCCTTCATTGCTATTAAGAGAGGCACTTGGCGTGTTACCTCCCCATTCTCTACATATTGAAGTGGAACAAAAGGAATCATAGTTCCTTTGTAGTTGTTTCGAGGTATTTTCTCATCAATCATGAGATGGAAAATCTTACCTCTCTCTATGAGATCAAGTAACCTTATTGTCCTGACTCCTTCAATAGTTGAATCACGTGCTAATTTCTCCCCACCCATTCCACCCCATTTATTTGGTGGTGGCTCATGCTTACGATAGTGCTTATGAATACCAAGAGAGATTTCTGCTGCACCTTGAAGTGTTTCAACTATTGCCCATGTGATATGAAGTTTTTTTGAGATGTGTGATTTGATAGGTTTTGAACGTATAAGAATCTCATCAGATGACATCCCAAGGAGCTTGAGAATCTCATCCTTCATAACAGATATTGAATGCTCTTGATATAGTTGAAACATCTTGTGAGCAAAATTAGATTTGGAATTAGTGTTCTCATCAGTATTGAATGATGCACGCCACACGTTATATGCGTCTGCAAAAACAGTATTATCTGATTCAGGTATCTCTTTGTTCCAAATATCAGCTAAATCAATTTCAATAGAAGTATCTACTCCACTCTCAATTATCTTGTATCCCAGCATCCCTTCATCCATATGTTTCACTATTTCTAATCTTGCCGCAATATACATTTGTTGTAACAAAGAGGGTGGACATCTCTCAGCCCATTCGCTCACAGAAGGATCCAATGATATACTCGTCCAATATGCAGAACCCTTGTCAACGGGAATACTCATCAATGTCCCTTTTTTGAAAGGTCCTTCACCAAATAGTGAATTTGACACACGAACTTCAAATTCAGAATCTCCGTGGAGCAATGGAAGGATGGTTCGGGTCATATCAGCAGATGTAATTCCTGCTGCATATGAAGGAATTAAAAACAGTCCCAAAATTTGCGCAGCTTGCAAGAAATCAGGATTCCATGGCATATCTCTATCTTGAGATTTGGTTGCATCAATACTCCAAATTTCTGTTCCAGAAGAATTGGAAAAGTGTTTTGAATATTGATTTAGAGTGCCATATTTGAGTAAATATTGATACGCATTCTTGAGATTGTAATCATCATACTTCTCAAAGAAACCTGATAGGAATTTCCACATTCCATCGCTCAGAATATATGATTCCTGAACCTGCATGGTTAGTAGTTCTGTATCTACAAGAATATCAAAAAGGGCAGGTCGTCCGATATGATCACTAGTGAAAGATAATGTATTGCGTGTATCTTCAGCATTAGGACCAAACCTAGCATCAATGGGAATGACTTCTCCCTTTTCTCCAATGTGCCATGCAAGAGGATTGATTCCTAGCCCTACCATAATTAGAACCCTATTGTTCTCATTTTCACCTTGAATAATATCTCCAAAGACTTTTGCTACAAGATTCTGAAAAGCACTTCGAGTCTGTTCGAACAACATATCTCTCTCATGAGTTGCCAAATTCAATGAAGAATCTACAGTTTCTAGAACAGCGGTAACAAGTGAATCAAATCCACCTTCTGGCCCAAAAGAAACAATTGATTTGTTTCGACTTCGCTCTCTATCAAGTGCTAGTAAAGATGATTTCGTCAACCTGATTTTCTCTTCTATTGAAATTTCCTTTTCTAAAGAAAGAATGGAATCTACACCACTTGAATCCTGAAGACTATTCTCAAAGGTGCCTATGATTTTACTTAATGGATCTGATATATCACCTTGAGAAACCAACCATAATTGTGAAATGAATTTACTGAACAGATCAGGAACTGCATATTTCACTTCTCGTCCAGGAAGTCTATCTTGACCATCTAGTTTTACGCCAGAACTTCCGTATCTAAGTATACCATCCAGAATTATAGTTGCGGAAAGGGCAGAAATCATAGATAAATAGTTGTCAATCTCTTGAGAAATCAATTCACTTTGTGATTCTTTTATTTCATCTGTGTCTTTATTACGTTCGTTAGCTCTTTCAAAATACTCAGTATTATACTTGCGTATAATTTCATCTCGGTTTTCATCAAGTAGTTTCTCATCGGTCTTGGATTTTTCAGTTTCCGAATCATTCAGAAAGGTTCCTGAATACTCGGTATTGTACCCACAAATGAGCTCATCTCGTTCCTCAATGCTCAGAGGGCGTGTCTTGTAATCTTTAATCTTAGTTTCTTCAAGTTCAGTCTTCTCAGGTGAGATCTCCTCATCATCTTCGCGAAAATCTATACCTTCATTCACTGCTCCTCACCTCTGCAAGATGCTCAATTAGTAAGTTGCAATAATAGGAAGCCTCTGTAGAATCAGGAACCAACTTCTGCACAAGCCCCATGACATAGGCATCTGCGTATTCCTGTCCCTGAGTAAGACATCTTTTGTAAGCCTCCCTGAAGTCTGGTGATTCTGCTAGAAAGAGAAGGTTGTTAAGAAATACAGGGCTTGGCTCCCAATGTTTGATGAACGGGAGGTCCTGATTACGTAGATGAGGATTTACCATGAAAAACGGTGCCATCATGTCCGCTATCTGCTTATCAGAGACGGGTTTGCTCAGCGCTCTTCTTTGAAAATTAGTGACTCGAACATTCACAGCCTGACCTGTAAACCCTTGATGGATGACTGCCTCTCCGCAGTTCATAAGACCAACATGCAGAAGTTGTTCGTCATTCAGATTTGCCTGTCCGCCAACCAAAAGTCTCTCACGTGCATCCTTGAGTGAGTGAATGATTGTGATACCTGGAAGTTTGACTGCGGCGTCAGCCAGACTTCCCGGTAACTGGTCAATTAGCATGACTCCCAGACCAAGACCACGTGCCTCTCTCAGGAGTTGAACAATAGTGTCGATTGCCTGCTGCTGGGAAGAATGACCCTCATTTAGTCCATATCCATTCACTCGTTTCAGGACATGATGAGCCTCTTCTAAGACTAACAGGTGATCTAGTTCTTGTTTGGAGGATGATTCCTGAGCCTCAAGATACTCGGTGACTGCTACCATGATTAGGCTTGTCACCAGTGCTCTGTGGGTATCAGGAAGATGGCGAAGTTCCAATAACGTTGGATAATGCAATAGCTCTGGTACAGATAACCCCTGTCTGGTGTTGAACATGACCGAGAGGATTGGATCATCCAAAAGTGATTCAAACCTGGCAGTGAGAGCTCCCACGAAGTCCTGTTTCAAGCGGTCACCATATCGCAATTCGTTCGCAACTTCCTCCATAGCAGAGTAGAGGTCATTCAAGAGAATTGGGCTTCCTCTCTTGTTCGTGAGGAGATCCCAGCCTGCATTAGTATAGGCTCGTCTGAATATCTTCGATATGTGCTCAGTGAGAATACCCTCTGTTGGCCAGTGTGCAATGAAACACAGAGTGATGTTATTGATATGAGTCTGAACAGGCACTCCCGGTGGCACATCAAAGAAATTGTACCTGAAGGGTGATGTGAGATCATCACCAGCAGTGAATATCCGTAATTCCGGAACAACTGCTGCAAGCAGTCTCCATTCAGTCTTGGCAGGGACAATGGCAAGAAAAGGAATTCCGTGTTGATGGATCTGACGGACAATCTCCAGACCTGTATTGGTCTTCCCACTTCCAGGATTTCCATAGACACCGACATGAAGACAAAAGGCATCAATAGGAATACTGTACTCCTGAGCAGTTATTCTTCCTCTGTCAACGACATGACCAAGAACTATCGAATCAGTGTGTGAAGTCTGAAAAGGGATGGCGAAAGCAGGTGGAATAACACGATTCTGTACACCTGGTAGAATATGGGATATCTGTAAGAGTCCAGTGACCCGTGCACCACTGATCGAGTTCGCTCTTCCAATATAGTCACGGAGAAGGGCTTTTGGCCACTCATTTCGTAGACGATTGGCTACCATAATAGATGCCTTTACTCCTCCCCATACCCCGTTGATAGCAGCCTCTACTCGTCTAAGGTCAGACTCTACATTCTCAGCTGACTCTCCACGGATTAAGACCACTATCCCTGTCCGGAAAGCACCAGTCTCTTCACATGCCTCGACCTCAGCTATCTGCTTGTAGGTCTCCCGAAGTTTATGGTCCTCAACTCGATAGGGAAGTTTCACCTGTTGTTTAGTATCCTCTTGACTATCATTTCTGAATTTGTTTAGCTTCGGAACGGGACCTGAAGCAAGAGAAAAGAGGGCATGCCCAGAGATTCGTTCTCTGAGAAATTGTTGAAGTATCTCACTCCAACTACTTGACAGGTTATCTGGTAATGTCTCGATGGAGACTCCGCCTAGATAGCCATGCTCAGATTGAACCACACGTGGAATAGAAGTCCTTCTGAGCAAGCCATAGTCCAGTTCGTGATAGGTACAAGACAGGTCATCGGAAGTAATTACTTCATAGTCATACTCGACACGATCTAACCATGTTGTGGCAATCTGAATTGATTGATTGGTCTTTGCCACTGCACGCTTTACGTCCTTATCATGAACAACAACAAAGAGACGAAGATCAGCTAGACTATGCTCACACTTTGCCTCAAGAGTGTACGTGACAGAGGAATTCTTACTGTCTTTCCACAGAGGATAGAGCCACTTTAATTCATCATTCTCTCTGTCTTTATTCACTCGACTCTCATTCTGTAGCGGAACACCCTTGATTCGGATTGCTGCAAGAACAACATGACCCTTGCCATATCTAAGGCATAAGACGTGATTGGAGAGCGTTCCTGAATTCTCGGGAATCTCAACTACTTGAGGTCTGCTATGCTTATCCTCGCTTGATGGTCGGAAAGCCTCGATGACCATCATTGGCGTAGTTATACCAAGCATAAGCAGTGTCAGTTCTAATGATTCTATACCAAGGAGTAACTCCGCCCCATAGAACACAGCGATTCCTATGAAGCAGGTGATCTCCGTGGCAAAACGATTACCACTGGAAGACAGACCAAGATGAATCATGGTCATAGTCAAGATACTGACCCCAAAGACAATCAAGATAGGAATTATCAAAGACAGTACGGATATTGGATCAAACGACAATAGATAGACACCTCCCAAAAAGATCAAGCACGGTTGTTAGAAACACAAGCGAGAAGCAGATATTCACCACAGGAAACACAGCCAGAAGCAATACACCAAAGATTGCTCCGTATGTGCCGTGTTGTCGTGAATTCTCCATGAGATGACGTAGTATCTCAATACCACCAATGCTACTACCAGTCACTCCAATCGTATAGAGGAGTATTGTGACAGAGAGATCCATGTACAATCCACTGAATCCAATCGGTATCGGAATCGGTGTTGTTGTTCCCAGAACCTCAATAGGTATGATGTAAAATATAGGCAGAATAAAGAGCTGTGGCATTACTGTGTGAAAATATTCATGGACAAGAAGAATGAGCCCAACAGATAGTAGACTCCAGAAGTAACCTCGAAAGAGTGCCTTTACCAGGTTATCGCGGTTGCTTCCTAGCTGAGTAATAATGCTTCGAATCATATTCATGCCGCTGATCATTATAATGATGTATACAGTGATGAACAGGCATGGAATTGCTGTTGGAATATTCCAGACTGTCCCAGCAGATATGATTCCATAGACAACAAGGAGAGGCCAACCACGCTCAAGAATCAACCAACTCCCTGCGAATAGGGCAATAGACTTGAATGGAAAATCAAGACCTCCAAAGACCTGATTTATCCATCCCTTGAAGGAGGCGTTTGACCTATCCCAGTTTGTCTCCCTTGGATTCATTCCCTTGTAGTATGGTGCAGCCTTGTCTGCATAATAGCGTTCAAGACGTTTCATCCGTGAAGTGCTATGGGTATCATCACTACTATCTTCCATTTTTATCCCTCAAACAAGGCTAAGCCCTCAAGAAGCCAGAAAGTTAGACCAATGGTCAATATCGGAAGCAATACAGCAAGTATCCGTCCATACACCCCTTTGGATGATGCATCCAGTTCCAGATGAGCCTGTAAGTCCGATAGTGCATCAGGAATAAGGAGAAAGAAGGGTAATAGACTACATAGAGCAAGGATTATTCCGAAGGACTTTGGAACTTCAAAGCCCATCGTTGATACATTGGCGTGAACGCCTACAAGACGAACATAGTAATCTGGACTGGACACCTTAAGCTTGGCATGTTCCTCTCCAAGAAGAATAGTCTCAAGCCCTGCATACTTGATATGGCATAATGATATTGAACCAGTTTTTACACGGTATGTACTACCAAATGAGTCATACTGACTACTGAATGGTTCTTCAACCATCAATCTATCACTTATCTCAGAGTCATGGTTGAAACTGAAGACGATAGTATAGCAAGTGTTGTTATCAAGTTGCTCCAGCTCCAATTCATAGAGTTGTCCAGGTTTGGCGAAGATTATGTAAGGATTGGTATCATCCTGCTCTTGGGCAGTACATACCATACTATTACCTGTAAGAAGAACCAGTGAGAAGGTACATAGTATCAAAAAAGAAAACAAGGAATGATGGGCAGTAATACGCATCTTGAGATGTCACCTCATGTGTCTTAGAATAGATCTGTAACAACACCAGTGAAGAGACAGAATGATAGATAGCACACACAGATCAGAATTAAGGGCAGAAAGACCTGTAGAATAGCAGAGTATATTCTGTACTTCAGTCCGCTAAAGTACTGAGTCTGACTAAGTTCCATATCAATGGCATCGACCAGGTTCTTTGCCCGTGGAGGAACAAGAACGATCACCTCGTACATCAACCAGATCTGCATTGCATTTATTCCGAGACCCAAGATGAGTCCCACCATTCCTTGAGTTAGGATCTCTGCAGGAGCAAGTAGGAATTTTACGATATCAAACGACATTTTATATCACGAGTAAGAACTTGCATTTAGTTTACTTAATCATTAGCCTAAGCATTTTGGTACAATGTCCGAATGAAATCAGACTTTGTACGAATGTTCTTAAATAGAAATGCGACAATGTTACAATAGTTAGCAGTAAGAACTCAATAAAGAGGGGATATTTTGGCACAAAGTCAAAAGTTTGATAGAGATTGGACAACAATACTTCTCACATTACGAAAGTGTGCTAGAAGCAATGCTGCATGTCTAGGCCGCGCTTTGGACATCGACCGAAAGAAATCTCTCTATCATATCAGAAAATTAGAAGATGATGGTCTTGTTCTAGGATATATCCCTGAGGTTATCCCGTCAGTATTTGGAAAACCATATCTAGTCCAAGTGACCATTGATTCGAAACTATACCAGTTTCAGACTGAATTGGAATCAACCATCACGGGACTCATAGATTATCTCAAGACTGGTGTTGGACATGCGCCTTTAACAGTCTATGTAGATAAAAATCAGAATGAGTCACAAGTGAACTGCATCACAATGACAACAGATATTGAAGCATTGAAGACTAACATCTATCGGAAGCAAAATATGGCCAAAGAATCCGTCACTGCCCATCTTCTTGACCAAGCCTATGGAATTCCTATGTATAACCAATCGTCATCAATCGATGATTCTGAATCGACAATCTCCACAAAGACTGGAAGGAGGAACTGAAGATTACTACAATCCCGTTGAACAAATGGTTCGGACCCAGAGGGTTGAGTGTCATCAGTTTTCCTGTTGAAGCAGAGTATCGTGTTCTAGATCACGTACTTGAGGTTCTTAGCAAGGAAAGCATCGCTCTTATTCACTCGAAATCGATACCTCAACACTCCAATGAACACATCACTCTTATTGATGCTACAGGGCATGCACCCACAGCACGAACAGCACTACGTCGCCGTGTTGGAGAATATGATAACATCAATGTGTTTGAGAATCCTGCTGATGTGCAAGGAGTCCTGACGCAGCTTGGGAAACTTGCGGGATCAGTGAGAGTGGGGTGGTGGTTGTGGTGGTCACCATCGGACATGATAGCTCAAGGGCTTACTGATGAAGAAGTCGCTCGTTGTATGAGGAGCATTGCAAAAGACTTCTCAGAGACCAGATTTCTAGGATTCGTAGCAAAAGATGTACATTCACAGCGAGGTCTTGCCACTTTGAAATATGTGTCCTCCACATTTGTTGATATTTCGCAACCCACAAGTGAGAGACAAGGCGTACATAGATGGCGGCTGGCTAAGCATCTAGATAGAGAGATTGAAGGTGATGAGATTGAGGTCTAGAGATAGATGCAGTACGGGTATTAAGGAACTCAATGAGATGCTGCTGGGTGGATTTCCCAGAGGGCGAACTGCGCTTGTAGAGGGGCTTCCAGGAACCGGCAAGACGATTCTGTCACTCCATTTCATCATCGCAGGAATTCTCGAAAATCCTAAGGACCCTGAGCCTGCAATTCTCGTCTGTCTGGATGAGAGTCCCACTGATGTCATCAGAGAGGCCTCTGGATTTGGCTGGGGCCTCAGACGCCTTATGGACCTTAACCAACTGGTCATCATTGATGCCTTCTCTGGAAGGCTGGGACTGAAACCAAGCCTTCCCTTTGCTGTCCCAGTCGGAAAATTCAGCATTGATGCTGTGATGGAACGTATCTCGGAGGCTAAGGAAGCAATCGCTGCACAGCGACTTGTCATCGATCCAATCTCAGCTCTTCTTGACGGTATGGATGGGAACGAACGGAGAAAGGCAGTTCTCGGGCTTGCAGCACTTCTCACTCGGCTCAACCTGACGACCATACTCACTGCAGAACTGGAAGAGGCAGGAGTTGGAGTAGAACGCTATACTGCACATGGGGTCATCCGTCTGGCATATGATGAAGCAGGCTCAACTATTGGTCGCAGACTTCGAATCGTGAAGATGCGAGAGACCATGCACTCGATGGATGTGATCCCTTACGAGATTACAGTAAAGGGTATTGAACTCAGGGTTTGATTGTTATTTTAAAGATAAATCTCAGTGTATAGAATTAATAGTTACGAAAGTGATGTGACTGACAAAATTAAAGGAAAGAGTCACAAATAAAAAACTTTGCAGGATTTAACTAGAATTATCTTTTCAAAAAAGGGAGATGGGCACTTTAAGTGCCTGATATTTAGTAATTAACTTTCATAGGCGTATATGAATGGGACGGATAGTCGAATATCACTTCGAATCCAATCCATGCATTGGTAATATGAAGTGTAATCCTGATAAATGATATACCCACTATCATCATAGGATATATCGTACTCACAAACACCTGGGATACTATCCCTAGTGCAATACCAACCACTATCAATAAGTTCAGCATCAATGTCGTCTCCATCCCATGTTACCGTACTATATTCATCAGCAGATCCACCCACATAATACAGGCATACACGGTACCTCTCATAACCACTTGGAATATCAGAAAAACCCCATTTTACCTTTAAGCGATTTAACCAAAGACCATAATTTGCCTCTCGATATGTAACCCACCCATGTCCATTATATGTTCCTGATCCAATCATAGGGAGTTCTCCCCAAACCAAGGTTGGTCCGGAACTAGGATCGCTCCATTCGCCATGAACCCAACCAAGGACTTCAAACTCGCCTCCATTATCTTCAACATAACTTAAGGTGAAGGATGTTGGGGCAATGATTAATGGTTTTTCAGTTGAAGGTTGTACTTGCTCAATATTGCCTATAACAGGCAAAACCAGAGAAAGTAACATAATAGAAATTGCGCAAAATACTTTTATTTTAATAATAGATTTCATTTTTATTCCTCCGTCTAGAGAAACTTAAAACTAGCATGAGATAGAATATGCATTGCTCTCAGTTAAGCTCCTCCTCATATTGGTCTATGATATTACCACATATCATTTGACCAATACATGTATGCACCCGGTTTCATATATGCTTTTTTCTGGATCAACCTGTATGGTCAAAGTCATCATATGAGCATAGTTACTCATATTCATCAAAAGCATCAGAATTGAGGTCTGCTGGTCTTAAGAAAATGATCATGGCACATATAAGCAAATGAAACGGAAGAGGACAAACGATCTGGGAGAGATACATAGTTGGTGGCATACTAAAAATTAGTAGCATTGGAGGAATTTCTCCAGCAAGTCCTGTGATTGCTAATGTATACCCTGTCACCTTCAATTCATAATAACGGATAAACTGCATGGGGACAACTAAACGAAATATGACAAAGGGAATGTATCCTATTGTTTCCCAGTAATCGTTAAGAAAAATGATTGGTGTACCAGGAATATTTGTTCGGAATGAGAAAAATAAAGTCTGTATCAAGATTGATGTTTCGATTCTATCTACGAATGTGATTGAGAAAAATGGAGAGAGTAGAGCGATGATAGCTAGTATTATTGCGCTTATGATCACCTGTTTCCGCGATAGACTCATCTAATGTCCCACAATACGATTTTATCAATTCGAGAGTAGAGTATTGGTCTTTTCAGACTTTTGGTCTGATGCATGCAATTTAGTTACTTCAAAACTAATCCGGAATGATGCAAAAAAGGTAATATTTTTCATTTAGTCATGACGATCAGATGATGAAACAAGCTCAACAGTCGTTTGGAGATTACGAATAGCTAAGATGGGGTATAGTACGAAAAATTATTCTGTACCTTCGCTATTGAAGACAGCCACTCCTACCTTCAAACCAAGATCAACCTTCCTAATAAATCCAAGTAGTGGAAAAAGACAGAGGGCGGCAGACAGCAGAACCAACTCGTGTGCGTGGCGGTTGGGAAAAATCTACATGCCCACCGTTCGAGAGTATGAAACCACGACCCTCACCTATTATTTTTTCTGCATATGATTAGACGTGCAGTGCTCAATCCTCAGAATCTAGATTCCACTCCACTTTCCCTTCAGGATCTGCGTCACTGGGTACTCCACCATCACGACTCATCTCATCAAGCTCAGCAATCTTGCGCTCTGAATATTCACGTACGCGTTCTGGAATACTATCACGCTCCTCCTCCAATGCTCGGCTGACCTCTGGTGATACAGAAGGAGTACTGAGTACTCTTCGACCAAGAATGACCTTTCGACCTACTGCAATACCAGCTGCAACAAGAAAGATAGAACAGACTACAGTCCCAATGAACATGAGATCAGGCGGTAATGCAACAGTCACTTCCTGAGTTGAACCATAATAGAAATCATCCTCATTGACCACAGCCTTTATCAACTCACCATTGTTGAAAGTGATATTCAGGCGTGCATACCCATCATTATCTGTGGTTCCAGCTCCTTGATAATCATGCTCACTGCCTAGATAGAAGTGAACTTGCATCTGCGAGATTGGATTACCCTCATCATCAGTGACTCTTGCATGTACATATCCTTGAGCTGCAGTTGTGGAATCAATGGTGACCACAGTAATCTCTTTCCCGATAGTAAGTTCTCCCTCTGGATTATCTGCCATGAGATAATATTGAGACTCAGCAAGGGCAGCACGTAGTTGAATGGAATAGAGCCCAGCTGGAAGGGTAGGTATCCAGAGGATGCTTGCATATCCGGATTCGTTCGTAAGACCTGAGCCTATACTGATCCACGATCCGTCCATTATCTCAAGATAGATGGAGTAACCATACAGAGGTTCTCCATCATCAGTCAAGAGACATGCTGTGAGTACTCCCTGGTCACTATACGTGAAGTTACCAACTTGAGCTATCGTAAGTACTGTAGACTCTTTTCCAGCCACGGAGTATGCATGATCAATACTCTCTGTGTAGAGATCAGTTGTTTCGGTTTCAATCTTGAAGAAGAGGGAGCCTAAGTATGTACACATCCAATCTATGGTCAGCCAACCTGATTCGGTAGTTGCTTCACAAATGAACACCCAAGAGCTATTATCACTTGACACATATAGATTGATAGTGATGTCTAACCCCTCTGAATATGAGTAATCATACAAGGGACAGAGATGAAGACTAACTGTAGATTCATCACTATAGGTTAGAGCAGGGATTTGTAAATCAATTTCAAGAGGCTGTAGTATATTCACTGTTACCTCAATTGTGCTGTTCTCATATATTCCAAGTCCATCTAGTAAAATGATGATGTAACAGGTGAAGTCAGTGTCGCTAAGACGACCGTTTCCATCAAGATCCCATGGGAGTACTACTGTACCATAACCTTCAC
Organism: Candidatus Thorarchaeota archaeon; assembly: GCA_004524595.1. The sequence continues at coordinate 22,428 of SDOA01000016.1, forward strand.
CTGAAAGAATATACCAGGTTCCCATGAAAGTTCTTGGGTACCCGTAGTCCGAAGAGATTGTCCACCAGATAGAAAAGCTAGCATTAATCGGGAAATTTCGTAGGTACATAACGTTTTGATATTCACCTTGGAAACTGTAGTCATAGACTTGCAGGAATCCATAGTCTATAGGAGTCATAGGAATCATTGTTGTAGAAATGTCACTTGCGAAGACAATCTCCCTTGCAACAGCTGTCAATAGAATATTTGTTTCAGCAGGACTATAATCCAGATCTCCTTGGAAAAATGCATCAAGGATATGGACTCCTGAATACACAGGAGTGTAGTTGAATACTGAAGTGACTATTCCATTACAATAAACTGAGTACCAATCTCCACAAATTGAGAGATTGACCCATCCAGGAATCAAGTCAAGTTCTGAATCTGTTAGAAATATTTCAATAGAAAAGAACTGAGGATCATACACAGTACTAACAAGAATGCTAGTTTCCGATGGTTCAAGATATAGGATACTCTCTTTTAGTACCCATATGGCATAGGTCTCATCGTTCTGCAAGATGACAGTGATGTTATAGGAACCGCCTGATACTGAGGATACAGTATATCCTCGCTGTCCCGGAGTCATGTATGAAAATATAGTATTATTTAGTTCAACAATTCCGTCAAAGGGCAGGTATTCGTAGGCATAATAAGCAGTCACAATGATTCCTGTTGCATTCTCTCCAAGTTCAAGTGTCTGATATATGGGATTAGTGAGTGTGATAATTACCCCATCCCAGATGATACGAACAATCTCGTCTGAACGCATGGGAATAGACCCTATGAGCATGCAGGCACCGTTTATGGTCCCATCATTCGTGTTTGTCGAGATATCAATCCAATCAGAGCCAGCGGAATAAATGGATGTACGTTTAAGATGAAGTTCGAGGTTGGTATCAGTAGGGTACTCTCCCTGATAGAGAAGCTCACACTGAGAGTCGGTGAGGATAGTGCTGTATATTAAGACCTCTGCGAGAAAGCCTTCGAGATGATGGTCAGTACCTGTCCCAGATTTTTGAGCACCGAGATATAATGGGACCGAGGAGTAGGAAACAAGAGCAACAGGCATTGTGTAATCATCTTGTACGTGAGTCCCATCATACCACGCATTCATGATGATTCCTGAAATTGTAACGATAATGTGATGCCAGCTGTTCCTTGTTACTCCTGACTGGAGGTCAATCTCACGAATTGCTCCATTATAATAGACAAGACGTAGGGTACCATCATCGTTGATATAGAGAGAGTATTGTGCGTTATTGGCATCCTTCTTTGCAAGAAGATACATGCCATCGCTCCAACTTGATCCATCACCATAGAACCATGCACTCAATGTTAAGGAAGAAGTCAGGTCGAGAGAGGAGTCTGAACCACAATCAACGTAGTCATCAAATCCATCAAAGTGTAGACCCTTTCCGACAGTGGTGATTCCCTCGATCGAGTCCGAGATAGAGTAGATGTAGTAGACCCACTGACCTATCGAAGTCTGGGTCATATCAGCATACCACATCTGCTCCTCAGGAGAATAAGTCATGGAAACATCACTGCCAGTAGTATGGCGAAGAGTTACAGTACCCATGCTGGATGTGAATATTGAAGCATCATATGCCCTTGTCACACATGCCCATACACGTACCGTATCAGTAATCGAGGCGTGTGCATCATCAACTGATAGGTCAACCGCGAAGGTATCCCATGTACACGATACACTTGGTACTCCTGACGAGACCTTTGTGATACCATAAGTAGCCTCAAGGGCGTTAGCATAGTCTACAGAGAGAGTCACGAAATTCGGGAAAGCATAAGATAAGGAATAGATGAAGCAGGTTCCACCATTGGACATCGCTATTCCATTCATGTAGAGAGTGTCTACACCTGGAACTAGTGTGTGACCAAGATAATCCAGTTCAGCAGTAACACGGATTGTGACGGAATTACCAATATTGACATAATCATCTCCTCCCTCAATGATAGTAGTGAGAACGAGTATCTCATCCCAGACAACTCTGTAGGAGGGGTCACCTACAATAGCATAAGTTATCTCGTCAACTACTACTATTAAATCATCGTAGACTTGTTCTCCAACAGTAGAACGGAGATATGTGACGCCCTCCCAACGACTGTCCTCGTTGTCATAGTTCATAGTAACTCTATCTATTTCTGCAGACCAAGTAACGCTATTCGCAGATGTTATTGCTAAAGATGAACTCTCCCATTCAAGTTCAAGGAACAAGGTTTCTGTTTGACCTGCATTTCTAACCCCACCACCATAGGCCGAATTGTAGTACTCACTTCCCACTGAGGTGACAACAACACAGTCTCCAATTACTGTGTCTGAATAGGTTGATGACAGAAGATTTGTTGCTGTTCCATGAGCGACGGCCTTCAACTCGAAGGTGTTGATACTAGATATAGACGCCGTATTTGGCTCCACTGTGAAAGTACCATCGTCATTTGGTTGAGTAGTATAGATCCAGTCTGATACTTCAGGGTTGTTTCTTCGAACCAGAATATCAACTTCACTTGGTAGAGGGCTCCAGTGTCCGCTGGAACCACTATACTCGATATCACCTGAGTAACTGCAGCTGCCCCCAGTCCTTACTCGTGACTCCTCAATTGAGGGAGTAGTGACCATATCCAGTCCTGTTTCAACGCGCCAAGGCATCTCTACTATCACAGGCTCAAGTGTAGTCGCCAAAGTACGAAGAGTGAGTTCCATTCCTACGGTTTCAGGATGATTCCAGTTGAATCTGATATACCATGTAACAGTAACTGTAGTATAAGAGATTGAAAACTCACCATCGATATATTCAACCCAATTAGATGATTGCGATAGGGAAGTATCAGGGAAAGGAAGTATTGTGGTCCAAGAGGCTTGCCAATAATCTGCTCCATTCTCATATCTAAGGAAGATGCCTGTAAATTCGGAACCGCCATCCCAACATTCGGCTTCTATTGTAATCGTTGCATAGTTGTTTCCAGACGCCCCCAATCTTGCATAAACAACATCGCCTTCCATTCTGTCCACATTCGCACTCTTCAACCGTGGTGCAAAATTGCAGTAAGCAATCTGGAGTAAATCAAAATTCCAGATGTTGCCATTGGACGGGTCACTGGTTTCAATCGCTCCTAGAATTCGGACATATACATATCTTGCGGAAATTATAGAACTATCAAACAGTATATCTTGCTCAAGACTAAAGGTATGCAACCCAGGACCAGAGAGCTGTCCTACGAATGAATAGGAACCCTCGGAACCACTTGAAGTGCCTAAAGCAATATAAAACTTGAGATCTTCAGGAGTCAGAGACCAAACCTGAGTAAAATCTAACCGCAACTGATGTGTCAAGTATCTGTGAACATAAGTCAATCTAGTTCTGAATCGAAGATCGAACTTCCAGTTTGTTCCGTCGAACTCCTCTGACATTTGACATAGAGAACCATCATCCTCAGAGAGTCGATGAGGAAAATCAGCGCTACCCCAAGGTGCTGAAGCGAGTGTACTAGCTCCTATAAGATTCCAGGTTACCTCAGCAGGAGTAGCATCTCGTACAGGTGTGGAGAGAGGCTCATCTATTTGACTGGTTTTACCAACAGTATTTGGTTCAGTTTGATTCATATTGAAGGCTGAAAAGGAGGGGACTATACATAGAATCAGGATCGTGAAACAAACCAACATTGATGTCCACGAGCTGATACGCGTAAGATTCAATGTGTTTCACCTCCCAAGATATTTTTTGAATGAGGAGTATCCAAAAAGAAGAACTAGACCTAGAATTGTGAAGACACTACTACTAGTGAGAAACAGAATTAGATCAGATTGGAGGCTCCCTGTATTCGCGATTCCTTCAACTAGATATAACATGACTGTCGCATATGAACTATCAATATTGTCTGTAACAGCAAGTGTGTAGTTGTAAGTACCATAGTCCATTAGAAACAATGGAACTCTATAGAAGATATGAATACTGGAAAAAGGCGATGTTTCTTGTGCACTTCCTGAGTATTCAAGGGTGTTGTTGTTGAAGAGAACAAATAAGATTTCATCATTAGCATTTCCAGTGATTGTCCAAATCAGCAGATTAGGTTGTGAATTCCTATACCAAGTAATAGGCTCTGAAGGATAGTGGATTGTGAGATTTTCATGAGTTTCAGAAATAGTTGAAACAATTCCTGAAGTTGACGACTCCAATGTGGAAACTGATGATATATACTGTGGAATAATCATAGTTACTATAAAGATTAGCATCGAGATGTGAACAATTCGTTTCTGTTGCATGATACCTCACCTGAAATGATATCCTACGCATGCCTTTTGTACTCACACAATTTCATACGATAGTATAATGAGAGAGTATGGGAAGAATGGATTATTGATAGTTTGTTTTTCTGTGGAAATGTTACAATAGACCTCTAACTAGAGAGTGCGCGTATATCAAAGGTTCAAGCTGCTAAATTCGTATATATAGAGGATTAGATTGCAAAAAGAGCATTGATGTTAAGTTTCTTGGTACTCTAAAAGTATCAAACTGCAAAAATTTCTTACCAAATCAATCAGAAGAAGCAGGAAAGTTATTTCTGATGGTTGTTTCAAAAATCTGATGTAGTAGAGGGATGCAGACTGAGTCACTTCTGTCTAATTGAGGTGTGACAGCAAATGAACAATATGAAACAAGAAATATGTCTCATTGCTTGCATAGTAATTTGGTTTCTTATTATTTGAGCAATTTTGATACTGGTAAACGTAGTGGGATTAGTTCAAGGAATAGAATTTCTTGATGCACTGGGTTTATTCATAGGAGTTGGAATCGCTCAAAGTGTTGTCCTTATTGGGTTATATCTTAAAAACAACGAGGATAATAATCCAACGAATTTTGATGACAAAAATGGACCACCTGATACATGGGTGTTAGGATTGGTTTCCTCAAGTGGAAACGTGGAAAACTTGTAGATAGAGTAGAAATTGATAGCCCAACAGGAATCAGTACCCTGCATAGTCTTCTTCGTTCTAGTAGATTTGGATAAATAATTACTTCAAGGTTCAGAAATTTACAAAATATGCTGGATTATATGAAGTGCCAAAAGGTTAATTTACGATATTGGGAAACCTGAGAAGATATCGCTAAAGAATAACACCAGAAAGTTTTGACGGTTCTGGTCATTTCTACGCACGAATACATTCTATTCTGAGCAAGGGATTCTAAATAAGGTCAATCATTTTTCTTCAATGATTGGCAATTTCTAAATAGGAGTAACCAATCCAACTTGTGAAAGAAATGAGAATATGGTTAGAATAGTTATAATCTTTCTAGCGATACATGCGTTTTAGTATGACTTCTCGTGCTATTGCTTGGAACGCCCTCTTAACTCCTACTCCCTGAACAGCAATAGTTTCATAGATTGGAACATTGCCGCCAAGACCTAGGAGATCAAGCATTTCGTCACGGGACATTCTATTAGGTAGGTCTCTCTTGTTAAGCATGACGACTATTGGAATCTCACGCCCAAGAGCATCACCTAGGAACAGTTTCAACTCCTCGAAGCTCTCTGTATTCTCGTCACGCTGGTCTGGCGATGAATCAGCCACAAAGAGGATTCCATCTGTACCCTGTAGTACCACCTTTCGTTGATGCCTGTGTCGCTTCTGGCCAGCCACTGTGAACACATCAAAGAGGACACGGCCTCCAGCGGACATTGGTACATAGTCAAAAAACAGCGTACGATTGGTCTCGTCTTCAATAGCAGTGAACTCTCCCTTTTGTAGTCCCTCTACTTTTCCATAGAGCCATCTGAGGGCTGTGGTCTTACCACCGAGACTTGGACCATAGAAGACCAGTTTCAAGTGAATTCTGCCCTTATCGTCTTTGCGAATTGTAAACACCTCACTATATCGAAAGTACGGTCCTGTTATGGGAGATTGATTGAGTAAGAAATCATGTCTCATAAAAGCCTTTGTGGGACAAGAATCTCTTTGCTTATAGGTCTAGACATCATCTTGCTTATAATACCCTAGTATTATGACTGACAACAAGGGATATTTACATCAGAGTAACTAGTCATTGCTAGCTCTGTATGTCGGTTGATTTGTCATACCCGTTCGAGTTCAGCAAGAGCTGATTTGAGATCTTCTTCGTCGAGTTCGCTATCCTTGGGAGAGAGTGGTTCGACTGCAAGGAATTTGTCAAGTTCATCAGCAAGCTGTACGCCTTGCTTCTTCATCACAAGCCGGATCAGACCAATATTGACCTCTGCCTCGGAAACTACGCAGAGTACACCTTTCCCACAGGCTGAGGCGAAGATTTTGCCCTCCGAGAATTCAGAAGTGACTATCTCGAGCTCCCCAATCTGCAGGTTCTTGCCCTGCTCCTCACTTGCACAGAAGACAGCGCTTGCGATTGCACCGATTGAGTCGACATCGACTGGGTAATAGCTCAACTTTGACACGTTTGCAATGGTGAGACCCGTCTTATCAACTAGTATGACCTTCTTAATTCCCTTGTCCTGTCTGATGATTTCGGTCAGTATCTTATCGAAGGCTTTAGGATCACTCATTCAAGTTCACTCCATTCATTCATTATTCTTAAGGACTACCAATATTAGTCCCTCGTTTACATCCGGTGCGATGTTGATTTGACCCTTAGCTGTATCCAGAGTCAAGAAGGACAGTGACCCCTCACGAAGTTCCCTCACAGCATCGAGGGCTTTTCCAACGAGAGAGGTGATAATAGCGGCAACGTTCTCCGTAGTATCAGGGTCTAAATCACTGCTTAATGGTAGACCCTCCATATTTGTTACCACAACCCCACGTACACCTTCCTGAGCCTTGAGTCTTGCTAGGATGGATTGGAGTTTTTCTTGTGTGATCACTGTACGGATTCCCCGCTATTTCAACTGTGCATTAACAACAACTACGCCGCAGTTGACTATTTTAGACTTGTGGAGATATGTTGCTGTTTAACATTTGAAAATGCGCATTTTAAACATATTTGAGGTTGTGTTACGTAAAAAATGGGGGGTGTGTCGCGTAAAAAACCTTGCACGACACACTTTTTGTATAAAAATCCGGGTTGACTAGTCCTCATCTTCATCTTTCTTGAAGAGAGCTTTTGAGCTTCTCTTCATCTGTGCCAAGTTCTCAGTGAAGGCTGCATCAGCTGCTCCAGATGGAGCTGATGCGGGAGCCATTTCCATTGCTTCTTCCTGACGTTGAATCTCTTTTTCTTCGCTTTCGAGAGCCCTGTCTGCTTTGTCAAGCATATCCTTCACAGCTTTAGGTGCAGCAGCTGATTTCTTCTTCATTGCTGACCTGTAAGAGGAGATTCGTTCTCTTCCTTTCTCACGGTCGCCTCCAAACGATTCTTCGCCAGCCTTCTGGGTGACAAAGGTAGCACCGACTGTTGGATCAAGAGTTGCCATAATCTCATCTTCTTTCTTAGAGACCTTGAGCTTGGTTGTGACAGCACGAATCCGCCGAGCTCCTTCTCCATCAGTGTAGGTGACTTGTACTTGAATTGGAACCTCAGAAGTCTTGATCTCCGTGTTAGGAGATATCTCGAAATAGAGTTCATTGTCTGCACTCACGACGCCAACCTTGCTCTCACCCTTTTTCTTGAGCGTATCAACTATAGCACGAGATACACCAGAGGCATCTTTTATGGAGATACCTGGAGGAGTGACAAGTCGAACTTCAACATCACGACCGAGGAGAGATGCACCTGCAAGTTCAGATATACTTCTATCCAATTCATTTGGAGTGACATAATACATCTGTCCGCCTGTAGCCTCGGGGAGAAGACCTAAAGTCTTGAGCTCCATACCTGCTCCAGATGCAATACCAACAACATCAACAGCAGCACCAATGTCAAGGAACATCTTACCTAGATCTTCGTAGTACTTGTTTGCCGGAGTGACTTGGTATCCCTCAAGGGCGCCAATTCCCTCATTGGCAAGACCATCAGTAAGAAGGACAATTCGACCGACATTGCGATGCTTTGCAATCACATAAGCCATTGCAACAGCTGGGCCCAGAGCTGTACCACCCTGATCTCGGAGAGCTTGAACATGGCCTTTGAGTTTATCCGCATGTTGTCCAACAGTAACAAGCTTGATTTTATCAAGCATTTTCTTCGTTGAGCCCATTATGGCATCAAGACTTGCAAAGGCATCACGAGGTAGTTGAATGGGTTCTCCTGTTTCAAGATTTCTAGCAAGAACGCTGCTCTCAAACTCAATTAGACCGAACATTGTATCAGGTGCATTTGCAGCAAGACTGTCTATTGAAGTATTGAGACTACGTTTTACTGCTGAGAGATTTGCTCCGCTCATAGATCCTGAAACATCAATGAGCGCTAAGAATGACCGACCCCCTGTAGAAATTACACCAGTATCAGCATCTGGTTTGGTCTTAGGTGGTTCTATCATAAAATCTGTGTCATCTCCAGCGACAACAATATCACCTTCAATAATATTTAGGGTTCCACAGAATGAACAGATAAAATGTCTACCAACCTTAGGATCATCTTTGATTTGGTCTATACTAAGTAGGAACCCATTGCATTTGTGGCATGCTATTGGTTTCCCTACAATTTTTGTGGTTTCGTGTGCGAGATGACCAAACTCCACACGTAATACATATGGAATGTCGCTCAGGACATCTTTCGATGCTGGAAAGGACTCAGAGCTAGTTCTCAAAAAAGACATCTAATTGCTTGCCTCCAAAATTATTCAGCCAACCTTTGCGCGAGGAAATTTAAGTCAATCGACTGCTTCTTATATGATTAAAAATGGATGGAGTATCTATATTAGGAGAAGAGATTTCTAACAGATAAAATATATAGACAACAGATACAAACACACAGTTAGATATTTGAGACCTCTTAGGAGGAGAACCCATTATGGTAGATAAAGAGAAGATTGAACAGATTGTAACGGAAACAATGGCTGCAAATGCAGACCTGCAAGGAATGATTGTTTGTGATGCAAAGGGAAACGTACTCTTTGGACACACAATAACAGGTGGCATCAAACACGCAGATGTAGCGGCCCTTGCAGTGAAGATAGCAGCTAACTCATCTCAGCTTAGTGCGGGTCTAGATAAGGGAGGTCTCAAGGAAGTAAACATCTCTTCAGACCACGGTTTTATAATCATCATGGGTGATGTAAAAATCGTAATGGCTGCAGTAGCTGGAGAAGGTGCACGAGAATCAATAGGACTTCTTCTAATAGCATTACGAAGATCTTTGCTCTCTATGTTAAAATGAAAAACATTGCACCAGAGTTAGACTTTTTTGCTATTTCATTGGGCATATAACTAGCAAAGAGTAATCCTAATGTACTAGGTATTACCTAGGTCATACCAACGATATTTAGGACTCTGTATCATCGGAATAACATACAGAAAGATACGCCATAGCTGATACAATCTGCCGGGATGGGAACGGGACTTGGTCTATATAGAGAAGCTAGTATGCAAGGGCTTCAAATCATTTGGTCGAGACTCCGTCAGCATCAAATTCAACCCCGGTTTTACTTGCATTGTTGGACCAAATGGGTCAGGAAAGTCCAATGTGATTGATGCCATTCTCTTCGTTCTAGGGCAGCTTAGTGCTAAGACTCTACGTGCAACAGTCTTTTCAGACTTGCTTTATTCACCACCAAAACCAAACATGCCACCAAAAGCAAAGTCAGCTATTGTCGAGTTGCATTTTGACAATAGGGATAGAAGGTTACAGATTGAAGCAGACAGAGTTGTGATAGAGAGAGAATTGGATGATACGGGAAAATCCGTGTGTCGAATAAATGGAAAAGTCGTCACCAGAACGGCGGTCATTGATGTTCTTGGCGCCATTGGAGTTGACCCTAATGGATACAATCTGGTGCTTCAAGGTGAAATAGCTCAGATGGTCAAGGCTAGTCCTACAGAGCGAAGAAAACTCATCGAAGAGATTGCTGGTATATCTGCATATGATGAACAAAAAGAGCGTGCTCTCAAGAAGCTGGCGGAGAGTGATAGTAATCTAGGAAAAGTAGATGCTCAATTACAAGAACGAAGACGACAATTGGAAAAGCTTGAAGAAGAAAGAGCCGATGCCTTACGTTACAAAGGGCTCAATCAGCAAATTCGAAAACATAAGGTCAATATTATGGCTTGGAGTGTACTCAAGGGAAGGTCTCGAATTAATACAATCAATGAAACGCTGGCTCAACGTGCCGATGAAGTAACCCAACTAATGAAAGAGCTTGTAGAAGTTGAAACAGGGATTACTTCTACTGAGACAGAGATAGACACTATTGACCATGAGATAGACCAGATCACGGGTGGAGACTCAGCCAGGGTGTCTGAGCAATATGGAATAGTTTCTGCAGCAGTGAGCCATGTAAGATCTGACCTTGAAAGAGCCCAGAGCGAGTATGATAAAACTTCAGATGAGAAGATTGCCCTTATCGAGGGCTTGGAAGAGATACAGAATGAGATCTCAAAGAATGAAAAATTGATGAAGGATAAGAATGAGGGACTAAGTAGGTTAGAGAGAGAAATTTCTGGCACTGCAGCTCAAATTATCAAAATGGAAGAGATGGCACAAAGAGAACAGACTACATATTATGAAACCACTCTTCGACTTCAAGACTTGAATAATCAGCTGCGAGCATTAGATGAAGGAGTGTCAGAAGTACGCTCTGCAATAAAATCAGACAATAGAGAGCTTGGATTAGCTTACGAAGAATTGAGGGATTCAACAGAGAGTCTCGAGAAGACAAGAGAGGGCCTCATTGAATTGAAACAGATCATTCCAGAGCGGAAAGAAGCAATAGAGAAGTCTGAGAAACTTGAAGAATCCATGAAGAGAGAGATTGAGGACCTCTCCAGACAACTAGCAACAATAGATGCTGAAGTCGATGAGAGCGCAAAGATTGTTTCAACAACAAGGGAAGAATTGATTAAAGTACAAGCAAGACAAGATGCTCTGAAAGAGGCGGAAGATACCTTTCTGAAGAGAAGAAGGGCTGTAGCAAGAGTTCTTGAACTAAGGGATTCAAGCGAGATAAGAGGAATCTATGGTACTGTTGCTGAATTAGGAACGATAGATCCAGATTATGTTGTTGCCATGGAGATTGCAGGTGGAAATAGGCTTTCATATATAGTTGTAGAAGATGAGGCAGCTGCAACTGCATGCGTCGAAGCTCTAAAGCGTGATAAAGCCGGTAGAGCCTCATTTATTCCTCTTGACAAAATAAGAACACAGCCACCGAAAAAGCTTCCAAAAGAGGAGGGAGTCATTGATTTTGCACTGAATCTGGTAAAATTCGATTCAAAGATGCTCCCAGCATTTGAATTTGTATTTTCAGATACTATTGTCACAAAAGACTTTGCAACTGCAAAGCGTTTGGGCTTTCGCAGCCAACGTGCTGTTTCTCTCGAGGGAGAGCTGGTCGAAAGGTCAGGTCTGATAACAGGAGGACACTTTCAGAAAGCATCTGCAGGACTTTCACTACAGGTTGAAGACACAAGCCCGGAAATCGTCAAACGACTTGAGGGATTAGAGGCAATACTAAAGGAACTTCGAAGAAAACAGACTGCCCTAAGAGACCAGAGGAATGAATTGGATCGTGAGATTCAGAGTATTTCAAAGACGAATTATAAAGATGGAATTGAACTTGAAAAACTTGAAGAACGTCAAAAAGAATTAGACAATAAGAACAAGACTCTTGAAGAACGTATTGAGAAGGCCACACTTACTATTTCAGAGCTAGAGGCTCAAATAAAGAACCTGACAGAACGCGATGAAGAGCTCACTGTCCAGCGTGAGAGAGTAATGGTACAACGGGATCAATGTAATGAAGACCTATCAAGAGCAGACTCCTCTAAATTGATACAAGGTATCAAGGATTTGAAAGAAGTTCAAGAACAATATCAGAGGCAGCGTGAGAGAGTACAGAGTGAAATCACTGCTCTACGAGTTGCTCTTGACGAAAGACTTGGACCTAAAGCAATTGAATTTGAATCGAAAATACATGAATTGGATGCAATACTACCAGGACTCGAAGAAGAGGTAAAGCGGCTTGCATTGGGACTTTCAGAGAGAGAGAAGGAATTTGTTAAACTAAAAGAAGAGAGAGAACGTATTGATGAGGCGGTTAAAGATAAACGGGTTCGTCAATTAGAGCTTCGAGAACAACAGAGAAACTTTCGACTAAGACAGGAAGAAATACGCGAAGCGCAGACTGCAAATGAAAAAGCTGTGTACAGACTTCAGACAGAACAGAATCGACTTGAAACGGATATTGTTGCATTTTTAGCAGAACTTTCAGACCTAACAGATGCAAATGAGGCTCTTGAAGAGAGAAGAGAAGAACGTGAACCGACATATAAAGAACTTGAAGATTTCGAAGAGAAAATAAAAGAAATTGAGCGAGAACTTGAAGCAATGGGGCCTGTTAATCTCAAGTCTCTTACTGATTACGACCTTGAACGTGAAAGGTATGATGAAATAATAGACAAGAAGACTCGTCTTGAAGAGGAACGAAAAGAGATTCTGTCGTTTATGGAAGAATTAGAAGCCGAGAAGACTCAAAAGTTTCTATCAGTCTATAATGAGATAGCAGATAATTTCTCAAAGGTCTTCGCACAACTTTCACCAGGTGGAGAGGCTAATCTAATGCTTGAGAACCCTGAACATCCATTGATGGGCGGAATTACTGTTAGATCAAAACCGAGAGGTAAGGACTTAGTTACTTTGGATGCAATGAGCGGTGGTGAAAAAACACTTACTGGTCTTGCCTTGATTTTCGCCATTCAGATGTATAATCCCACAAGTTTCTACATCTTTGATGAGATTGATGCCAATCTCGATAATCTGAATGCTCATAATGTGGCCCTCTTAATCTCTCAGATGTCAAAGTCATCACAGTTTGTAGTGGTATCATTAAGAGACACTACAGTGAGTAAGGCAGACCTTCTTATTGGCGTTTCTAACCAAGACGGAATTTCAAAAATAGTCACTGTAGATCTAGAGGAGGTGGGAGCTGAAGCATGATGGAGGATGAATCTCCGTTTTGGGCTACTCCACCATATATTCTCCTTACTGATGTTCTTCAGCTTGATAAGATTGAGCCTTGGAATGTTGATGTTGGAAAACTTGTTGTTGGATTTCTAAACGAGATGAAACGGCTTGGAGATATCGATTTCAGGATTTCGGGAAATGCCCTTTACTCTGCTTCAGTGATTTTTATGCGGAAGACCAGAGAACTAGTCCAGCTTGGGATCCTACCACCCGAGGAGGTCGAGGATGATGAGATTGAAATCCCTCTTATTCGACCACCATTCAGACTTACAAATCGTAGGGTGACCATAGAAGAGTTACTTGTAGCAATGGACCAAGTTTTGATGAAAGGTGTGAGACAGAGAACTGTATCAAAGAAATATAGGTATAGGACCAAAGATGACCCGATTATATTTACAATGGATATAGATCAGGCAAATATTGAAGAGACAATTGCTGACATATATGTAGATTTACAACGTATCATGAAAATAGGAGAAGAATCCAGATTCACGGATATATTGATGAACAATACCCGAAAAGAGATTGTGCGTGTGTTCTTCTCATTACTCTACCTCTATGCGCGTGCATTAATTGACATTTGGATGGATGAAGAGGTCATTTGGATTAAGATGTTAGAACCTCCAAAGATAATGAATAAAGAGAGCAAGAGAGAAGATGAAATGGAACCTGAGATAAAAAGCTAAGGTGGTAACAATGGATGAAGACATGGTGACTCTTGAAGCCGCTCTCTATGTTTCAGGTAGAGCAATGACTCTTGATGAACTGGCAAATATCATTGGGAAGTCCCAATCTACAGCTCAGAAACTACTAGATGAACTTGGCTTTGAATATAATAAACGCGAAGGAGCTTTGGAAATAGTAGTACTTCCTAAAGATCGCTATGCACTACAATTGAGACCAGAACTCACCCCAAGAGTAGGCAAATTGATTCCAGGCGGTCTCCTCTCATTCGCTACGCTGCAGACATTGGTCTTTATTGCATTGAAACAACCTATTGTGCAATCGGATCTTGTGAATCAACGTGGTACACATTGCTATGATCACGTAAAAGAATTAATCGAAAAGAAATTCATAGAGGCCGTTCCTGAGGGAAGGTCAAAGGTACTTACAACCACTCCACTTTTTGCGGACTACTTCGGACTCGAGAGTGACCGAATCAAATTGAAAGCCCAGCTTAAATTTAAGATGAAGAAGATCTTGGATGATCAGAGAACCTCTGAGAACACCTCAGCGCACGACTTTCTTTAGCACACTCTTGGGACAGGTTCACCATAAGGAACTTGAATGACCTTTCTTCCACCAATGGAGGTCTTCATGATGACTCTTGGAGTGCCTTTTTTAATCGTGCCAGCAACTTGAGCGTCCTTAGTTGTTTTAAATTTCTCAAGCTCTATTAAAATATCTTCAACATAATCGGGGTCAACAGCCATCACTACTTTTCCTTCACTGCTCATATGGAGAGGATTCAATCCAAGAACATCACACAACGATTGTACTTGTGAACGTACAGGTATTTCATTTTCTTTAAGCTCAATCTCTACTTTGGACTTTGAAGCGATTTCATTAAGAGCGACTGCAGTGCCACCGCGGGTTGGATCTTTCATTGCGTGTACACCACCTATATCAAGACATGCTCGAATAGGCTCCCAGAGAGGCGCTACATCACTAACCAGGTCTGTTTCAAAATCTAATCCTTCACGATGGGCAAGAAGAACTGTACCATGGTCTCCTATTGGTCCAGAGATTATGAGATCATCACCTGCTTGGGCGCCACCATCAGAAATAGGATGATCCAAATAGATTTCGCCTATACCAGTCGTTGACATCACGATTCCATCAAGAGTACCAAGTGGCATGACTTTTGTATCACCAGCAATCATTGCAATATCTAGAGGTTCAATGATGCCATTCAATGATTTCAGTATAGTATGTAGAGTCTCGATTTCAGTTCCTTCTTCTATAATTACAGTGTTGGTCATAGCAATTGGGCGCGCGCCCATGACTGAAAGATCGTTGATGGTACCACAAGCTGTAAGTATTCCAAGATTTCCACCTGGGAAAAAGATAGGGTAGACTGTATGGGCATCGGTGCACACAATGAGATTGGCCCCAGCTATCTGTAAGGTTGCACCATCATCCATCTCATCAAGGCCAATAGGTCCAATCCGTCTTCGACTAAATGAGGGGATGATGACCTCTTCAAGAAGCCGTTGCATGACTTTTCCACCAGCGCCGTGTGCAGACTCAATCTTTGGCATATTTCATCCTCCAGTAGTGCTACATTCTACTACTGTTTCTCAAGGTATTTGAAGGGGACTATTTGGTCGTTATGACAATTTAGGAAATTCGTCACTAAGCAAGATTTAAAACCACACAACAGAGAGCGTCATTGACCTCATGAGGAGGTAGTCCAAAATGGCCATATGGCACAGAAGATCAACTCGTACAAACACAGGTGCTCGATTAAAACGGTTCAGAAGCAAGAGAAAATTTGAGATGGGCCGTACTCCCACCGAAACTGTAATGGGAGAAACAAGACGACAACTAATTGATAGTAAGGGAAAGACGAAGAAGAGACCTGCACTGAAAATTCAATACGTAAATGTGACTGATGCATCGAAGGGTATTACTGTTCGTGCTGAGATTGAAGATGTTGAGATGAATCCAGCAAATATGGACTACCAGAGAAGAAAGGTAATCACAAGAGGTACAATCATTAAGACATCAAAGGGTAGAGCTAAGGTCACAAGCCGTCCCGGACAAGACGGTATTTTAAATGCAGTCTTAATCTAATTCAAGTCCGTATCAACTGATCCAACAGTGTCCTCACGCGATTGGTCCTCCAACTTCAGCTTCAATATTAGTTATGATGAAATCTTTTCCACCAGTTATTGTTGTAGCACTACTATTGCATTTTGGACACTTCATTGGAGCAAAAACAGCAATCTGAGGAGGAAGGTCAGGGTCAACCTTTGATTCACCCTCGAAGCCACAGTCACTACAGGCTAATTTCCCCTTGACGGTTTTAATTCTCAATTCTGCACCTTCAACGATTGTATCTTTACTTGCAATCTCGAAGTTGAAAATCAGTTGTTCAGGAATTAAAAAAGTAAATTCACCTACTTCTATGTTGACCACATTTACCTTGATTGCATTATTGTTTTTTGCAGCTTCGGAGGCTGTATCTACAATTGAACATGCCGCAGAGAATTCATGCAAAGCAAAGCACCATTATTCTGATTGATTTGTACCTGTTAAGGCATTTCCGCTATGGTTACGTTCACTCAGACACTTTATATGATTCAGTGTCTAAGACCAGAACATTCAGTTGCAGAGTGAGGAGTGTTAGTGGTGTCAAAACCAAAGAGAGAAATAAAGAAAGATGAGAGGCCAAAAAAGAAAGCAGCTGGAAAGGAAAAAACTCCAACTAAGACAAAACCTAGCAAACCAGCCTCCACAAAATCGAAGAAGACATCTAAGACATCAACGGGAAAATCAACAACCATTAAGACTCCAAGAGAGAAATCTACTACAAGACAGAAGGTTGCCAGCAAGAAGGCTGTAAGTAAAAGAGATAGTGAGATCTTGAAGGATCTCGAAGTTGAATTGGTCAGCGATGATGAACAGGTCTGTCTTGGAGCTGTTGGTCGTCTTGGTCTCATGAAGGACTCTAGATCTACTGAGATTCTTATTCGAGGATTGAAAGACAAAAGGCATATGGTAAGAATCCATGTTGCTGCGCAACTAGGAGAAAAAAAAGATGTAAAGGCTGTTGATGCCCTAATAGAAACCCTACATGATGAATCGGTCTTCGTTCGACAGACTGTTGCAGGTGCTTTAGAGAATATTGGAACTCCAAAAGCAAAAAAGGCTGTTTCTAATGCTGAGAGAGAGGGTATTCTGCTTGATGAGTTACCAGAGGGACGCCGGTTATCAGAATGACGATATTATGTCTAATCTGAAATACTATATCGCATAGCTCCGCTTATATTGATGGATTATGCGTAATATCATAGATACCTAAGCCTTGGAGATAATAAGATGGAATTTAATGATAACATCGAAAAAGCCGAAGCTGCAATCAAAGATTTGAATCTCGATTATATGCGTGGTTTGGTATCAGAGGATGAATATAAAGAGAGAATGGCAGAGCTTAATGAAAAACTTGTTCAGGCTGGAGGAGTTCCTCTAGAGAGCCCACCAGTTCGCAAAATCGAACGGTTTGAACTTCAATCTGCAAAACTGCATCCTCCACCATCTGAAAAGAAAGTAACAGTTGATCCTGTAACAGCTGTTAAGAGAACTGTAGAATCTATGAGGAAAATTCCTATTGAGAAGATCGTACAAGAATCAGGAGTTTCTGTGCACAATGTCATAAAGATATTGACCGACCTCTTGGATGGAAGAGAACTATCAGGTAGAATTGACCATAATTCTGGTGATTTCATTCTTGGAACAGGCACAGGACCAGCCCCAAAGACAATTCATGGGTGTCCATACTGCCGAGCAGAACTTGATAGAGTCGCTGTAAAAGGAGAAACTATTACCTGCTCTGTCTGTAGAGAGTCGTTCATCATCTCATAATGATAATACGTACAGGTGATTTGTCCAAATGGACTTTCTAGAAGCTTGTCTACACGTAAATGGAAGGGCAGCTGTAAAATCAGTGAAAGCTATGTTGCCTTCTGTACGTACTTCAGCAGTGTGGGCTATTCTTATGCATGGAGCAGCATGGCATGAAGAACGCTCTTATGATACATCACATGCCACGATTTCAGTATATACAATTCATCGAATGATTGAAACCCTTGGGGGGCACGAGGGGCTTGTATCAGAAGATCCTATTTTGAGCCAGACTATCAAGCTTCCTGAGGAACAAAAGACTAGTCTTCAGGAGGTACTAGTAGAGCGTTTAGCATATCATTTGGCAGATGCCGACCATTGGCGCCCTGAACAGGGACCTAGATATGATATTGAAACTCGTTTAGACTCGAAAGGAAATGCAGTACAAATCTATGTACAGTCAGTCAGAGAAAGAGTTCAGATGAGTGCGTTGAAAGCTGCTGCAGTACTAGGTGCTCGTGAGGACACAACTATGCTCATGCGGGCCACCGCATCAATAGCAGCAGAGGAACCAGACAAACTGGGTCATGCCTTCATCATGCCAGTATCACTCCTCACGGAACTTCCTATTGCAGAATATACAAGACCACATATGGCAACATTATGGCATCTTACAGAGTATTTAGTGAGGAAAATACCATCTAAAGCGGCAGAGGGATTCAGCATGGATGAAAAGATTGGAAGATTTGCAAGACCGACCAATCTTTCAGAGAATGCAAACTTGTTCATAAATGCTGTATATCAATATGGTATCTTAGGACACAACGCAATATTCGCACACAGAATATCCGAGGCTGCACGTCGAGGGCTTGTAAACACTGAAACAATCATGTGGCTTCTAAAGATGCTTCAAAGAAACATCGGACCAGTCTTAAATCCTTCAGAGAATCTAGCAGTTGAGAGTCTAATTAAGAGAGCTGATGGTCCAGATTGGACAATGACGCCAACAGAGGTCAGTCTACCAAGTACAAGTATTGTCAAAGAGTGGTTTTTCAGAGAGTATGGAGATATCTGGAGTGCAATGATTCATCAAAAATCTTCAGTGTTTGAAGATATGATATTGGAACTTGGGAAGAATGATTGGCCCTCAGTGAGAGCGCTCCAGTATGGATTGAGTGCCATGCATGGCGATATGGAGGCAGCGCATCCATACATTTTCACTCAATCTGTCTGGAATCTTGTGGATAACGGGTTGATATCTGAAGCACTAGCAGCACTGCAGGTACATAGGCTACTTAGAGAGCAGTTAGCAGGGAAATAAAGAGAGTTGGAGAGGGATGTCCCTCTCACCAATTGTTCGTACTATTCGTTTCCCTTTTTGTAAGATTCAGCAAGTAAGTCAGGAATATATCGTACTTTCATTGTGCTATCTTTCATCATATCATTAAGCTGAATGGTACAGAATGGGCACTCGGTAGTCACCATGTCAGCTTTCGTTGCTTCAATATACTCCTTCCTTGTTGTAGCAATCTTTTGGGATAGCTCACGTTGACCTGCACGGACTCCACCACCAGCACCGCAGCACCGGTTCTTCATTGGGTCGTCGATGTATTCTACACCAGGAATCATTTTCAGGAGTTTGATTGGTTGATCAACAACTCCTTGCCCTCTACCCAGATGACAAGGTTCGTGATATGTTATCTTTAGGTCGATTCTCCCTTTTGGAGGAACTATGTTTTCTTCACCCACCACATCGAGAAGGTATTCCGCCAAGTCATATACTTTGAACTTAGGAGGTTCACCGCGTTTCTCTTCAATAAGTGGACGATGGTCTTCGCGTAGGGTCTTACCACAGCCAGCACAGGCAACAACGACTGTATCTAAATCGTATTTGTCCATAATGGTTTCGAAGATCTCTGTGACCCGTTGAGCCGCATCATGCGCGGTCTTGAGATCACCTGTCCTGAATGCAGGACTTGCACAACACCACTGTTCTTTAGGTACAATTACATCAATGTGATTACGATTTAGAACCTCGATGAGTGCTCTTCCTGTGTTTTGCATTCGGTAATCAATTAGGCAGCCTGTGAAGAAGGCAACTCTACCCCTTGGATTCTCAACAAGAAATTCCTCGCTTGATATCTCTTTTAGCAGAGGTTTCTCTTTTTCAGGTACTGAACGTCCAGTGGCTGTTATTTGATCAACAAACCCTTGTTGACCTTCTGCAAGAGGATAACCTGCTTCAACAGCCTTAGCTCTTAGAAGCTCAACAGCAAGAGAAGGAATCTTGATTTTCTTTGGACAGATATCCTCACACATCTTACATGTCGTGCAGCTGTAGACCATCTCATTCATGGCCATCGCTATACGATCCTCAACATCTCGAGGGTCTAGTTCTAACCGCGCGAGTTGTCGAATGATCATTGGACCGGGATAATCCCATGTTTCATGAACTATCGGACAGTTCGAAAGACATGCACTACATTCAATACACTTTCTAATTTCACGCAGTTTCTCAATTTGGTCAGCATGAATTATTTCGGGGTGTTGAATTGGTTTATCACGAGCTACATAAGGCCTGATTCTTCGAAGGCGATAGGTCACTTGTGAGATATCAGTGACAAGATCTTTGATGACCGGCATTTTTTCAAGGGGTTCAAGTAAAAGGTCTTCATCAGGATTGACCTTTGTTCTACAAGCAATTCTAGCAGTCTTGTTAACTCGGACTGCACAAGAGCCACATTGACCACTTCTACACTCCCATCTGAACGCCAAGCTTGAATCGTATTTGTCTTGGATATTCAAGAGTACATCAAGGACAGTCATTCCGAGTTCGTAATCTACATTAAACTCCTGAAAATAGGGTTCATCGTCTTTATCAGGATTATATCTGAAAACTTTTGCTTTGATTATCTGTGCCATCTCATATACCTCCCTCATGGGGGTGAAATCTTGGTAATTGGAAGCTCTTCTTTCTTTAACTCCATTTTACCATCCTTTCCCTTTCGAATTACGATATTATAATAGCCTTTGTCACTAGAATCTGCATCAACTCGATAATGTGCACCTCTACTGCCCTTTCGCATTACTGCAGCTTCAGCCACCATTCTCGCAGTAGTGACCATATGAACAAATTCGATTGCTTGATGCCATCCTGGATTGAATCGTTTGACAGGTACGTCGACTTTTATGTTAGGTACAATTTTCTTCTCTATTCTTCGAAGCTCTTGTACTGCATATTGCATATCCTCTTCTTTCCGAAAGATCTGCACCTTTTCCCACATGAGCTTGGTTAGTTCCCCTCGTGCATCAGCTGGAGAGATTCCTTCTTTTCTGTTGAGCATTGCTTCAAGGCGTTCAAACTCCTTGGTAGCTTCATCTCTATTGATGCCTAGATGTTTTGTGCTCTTTGCGTACTTTGCTGCGCTCTCACCAGAGAGAGCACCAAAGACCTGAGTGTCAGCTAAGGCATTGCCTCCAAGACGGTTTCCACCATGAACACCACCAGTACATTCACCAGATGCGAAAAGTCCTGGAATTGTTGTGGCTGCATTTTCATCAATTTTGAGTCCACCCATAAAATGATGGGCTGTTGGTGATACTTGCATTGGTTCTTCGCGAATGTCAACGCCCGTATCTTCAAACTGCTCTATCATACTCTCAAGACGGAATTCTATAATGGACCGTGGAAGATGGGCTATACTAAGAAAGACTCCACCATCTGGAGTACCTCTCCCTTCCAAGACTTCGGTCATTATGGACCTGGCAACTTGATCACGTCCAGCAAGCTCCATGACTTCAGGATAGTAACGATTCATAAACCGCTCTCCTTTGTTATTGAGGAGTATTCCGCCCTCTCCACGAACTGCTTCAGTGACGAGTTTACCTTTGGCAGATTCAGGCTTTACCATTCCAGTTGGATGGAACTGAATCATCTCCATGTCAATCATATCGCAACCTGCTTCATAGGCCATACCATACCCATCACCTACGTCAAGCTGCGCATTGCTCGTTACTTGGAAAATACGACCTGCACCACCAGTTGCCATGACTACAGCTTTTGCACGAAAGATCAGATAGTCTCCATACTTCAAGTCTACACCACAAACGCCTGAAATCTTACCATCAGTGACCAGCAACTTGGTAGCAAATACTTCATCAAATACTCGTACAGATGTCTTTCGAATTGCTTCGGTGAGAGTCACCATTATCTCAGAACCGGTTCTATCAGATGCGTATGCGGTGCGGCGCCAACTCTGCTTCCCAAAGGGTCGTTGAGCGATTTTGCCATCTGGGGTTCGATCAAAGACAGCTCCCATATCTTCGAGATCAAAGATTCTCTGAGATGCTTGTTCAACTAGTATTTCAGCCAACTTCTGGTTATTTAGATAATTGCCTCCGACAATTGTGTCTTTGAAGTGAGTTTCAGGATTATCGTCTGGGTCGACATTTCCTAGGGACACATTGTATCCTCCCTCAGCCATTGCAGTGTGTGCTTTGCCGAGGAGCTCTTTGCTGAGCATTATTACATCGAGATTGTGCGCTGCGGCCTCAATTGCGGCACGGCACCCAGCTCCACCAGCACCGACAACGAGAACGTCGCACATGATTGTCTTATATTCCAACTAAGGTCCTCCAGTAGAGAGCTCTCCATTGGTTGAGCGTCGAGGCTGTGTCCCCCGTTTAAGAGTTACTATTGTGTGCATTTTGAAAATACACAAAATCGATGAGAAGTAATTAGAAAGTGAGTGGGGCTCATGAGCCCCACGGTTCTTATCCTTTAACCCCAATCTTTGAATAGACTTCAGCTTTTCGACCTGCTACGATTTTATCGATATCATCGTGCATGCTATTTCCATGAGAGTCCATGGTCACAAGAAGGGGGCCGAACTCTTCAGCAGTGATGACCCAGAGGGCTTCAGGCATTCCTAAGTCCTGCCATTCATAAGCGGTCACCTCTTTCAGTCCTTTTGCGGCAAGCGCACCACAACCACCTGTATAACTACAGTATACAGCACCAACTTCTTGCAGAGCGCCAAGTG
This sequence comes from Candidatus Thorarchaeota archaeon, assembly GCA_004524595.1. The sequence continues at coordinate 45,136 of SDOA01000016.1, forward strand.
TCTTCTGGCCCATTCCACCTTTGCCCACAATGATTCGAGCTTTGTATTTTCTGAGGAATTCATCTTCAAAGAGTTCCATTCTCCCGCTCGTTGTAGGACCAGCAGAAACAATGACCCATTTCCCGTTCTTCTGCCATGCAACAGGACCCACATGATACACTACGCTACCTTCAAAGTCTACCGGTGGTCTTTCGCCCTTTTCAAACATCTTTAGTGCGCGTTCATGAGCCTCATCCCTTGCAGTATAAACATGCTTTCCAGAGACATAAACAATATCTCCAATCCTGAGTTTCCGAGCATCTTCCTCAGAAATTGGTGTGGTTAGATGATATTCGACCATTCTAGTTCTCCTCCAACGGGTGTGTCACATAAGTGACAGACAAATCTTTCGAGATTATCGCTTTACTATGACGAGCTGCCCAACACTGTACAGCAACACCAACTGGTAGACTTGCCGGATGTCTCATAGCATAATCTACCTTGACTCCAAGCACAGTGGTATCTCCACCAAGTCCCATTGGACCGATCCCCGTCGTGTTGATAGCATCCATAATCTCCTCTTCAATCTTAGCAACTTCTGGTTGAGGATGTTTATCATCAAGAGGTCTCAAGAGCTGTTGTTTAGCAATCTTAATTGCAATATCAGAACCGCCGCCTATTCCCACACCGATAATGTTGGGTGCACATGCAGCTCCTGTGTATTTCATTGCATTATCTACCACAAGTTTCTTCACTCCAGTGAGTCCAACACCAGGTTTTAGCATACCCACAATGCAGACGTTCTCACTACCACCGCCCTTTGGAAAGGCGATGATCTCAAGCGAGTCGCCATCAACAATGTCCCAATTTAACCATGGTATCTTGACACCCGTATTGTCACCTGAGTTGCCTCCAACAATAGGATTGACTGCATTCGGTCTGAGTGGGACATCAATAGTCGCCTTCTTTGTCGCATTTGTGAGCGCATTCTTGATCTCACCAATGAAGGGGAATTTATCTCCAACCTTGATATAGAAAATCATAATCCCTGTGTCTTGACACATAGGAATGCCTGTCTTAGCAATATCAATGTTAGTCAGAATTGCAGCCAATTGGGTCTTGGCAGTTTCATTCGTTTCTCGTTCATGAGCAGTCTTTAGTGCGTGTTCCACATCTTTGGGAAGCACTGTAGCTGCCATCTTAAGCAAACGATATGTTGTATCATGAATTACTTGGTAAGGATCTTTCATCTGATCAGCTTCTGCACATTCTTATTAGGGAAAATGACTTTTCCCAGACAGATATCGAGTGGCGAAATAGTTGCTAATCTGTGTTACTGTTTAACCAAGGGGGCTTTATATTGCGAGGTATTAAGGAGGTGCAGAGGAGTAGAGCGTTCTAGATGCTAGCGGTCACATTCTCAACAATACTTTCCTTTGCTACAATGTCCACGATTCTAATTTTCTACAGTGTATTGGACTGTCGTGACAGAACGATTCCAAATCAAGTAATCGTCTTAGGGCTGTGTGCAGGTTTGTTGATTGTAACTTTTTCGGGGCATCTATTGCAGTATATGGAACTTCACCTTATCTCAGGTGTATTCATGTTAACAATTGGATATATTCTCTTTCGAGTGGGGGCATTTGGTGGAGCCGACATGAAGACTGCACTTACAATATCTCTAGTGAGTCCAGGTTTAGAATTTACATCATGGGGAGATCCGATTATAGAGGCAGTCCTTATTGCGGGATTACAACTAGCATTTATGATGTGTGGAGGATATCTATATTCGAAAATAAAGGGAGTTGAGAGAGAGAGACGTGTGGTTCCGTTGATTCCATTTCTATTAGGAGCATACCTTATTCTACAGCTATTCGCATTATTCTAGCGAGTTTTCGAAGTTGGCTTTTTCTTTTGCATTATTTCAATCCCATTCTTCCCGATTATGAAGTGATGTCTATTCATACTATGATGTGTTTGTCGCATCTTCCATATTAGCATCTCTCGGCTCAGATTATCTTTTTCCTCGACGAGATTCAACGATATCAGTCCTTGAGTGATGAACTGTTCTACACCAGCTCTACTCTGGGTATCAGGAGTGTTTATCTCACAGAGGAGAAGAGAAGTAACGTTTAATTCGTTGAGAAGAGCACTGATTCTAAGTAGCTCAGTACGTACTTCCATAGGTTCATCGTATCTAACTCCTAAAGCTGAAATGCAGTCAACAACAAGACGTTTTGCCTTAGACTCGTCGATAGCTCTATAGATTTGTTCGGCTAGTGTACTGATATCAAAGCCTCTCCGTAAAGCAAATTTTTCCGATGTTGGAA
>SDOA01000107.1 GCA_004524595.1 Candidatus Thorarchaeota archaeon
GTTATTGCTCTCTTCCTTTTCAGTGCGATATCGATTGCGTTGCTCATTGTCGCACAGAGAGTTCTCATTAGAAATGCAACACGCTGGATAGCCTTAGGAAGCGTAATTTCAGGTCAAGAGATATGGCCTGTCGCAACGTCTCCTGAGAGAGTTTTCGAAACCAATCGCATCAGACGTAGCCTTCGGATTCAAAGAGGTCTGGTGACACTGATCATTGGTGCCCTTCTGTTGTCAATGAGTGCCGGCGTGTCGCTGTATACGACATATATCTGGAACAACACATTCTTCATTCATCATATCAGTCCAGATGATACCGAGAGGATCCCAGTAGGAGTTTGGAACATCTATGATGTTGATGTTCGACCACCATTTCCAGGGCTCTTCAATGGTCTTGAAATGTTTTGCAGTATTGAAGGCTGGGGGAATGCTTCTGACTCTTTGAGTTTCTATTTTGGTGTTATTGCAATGAACTCCACTGTCTTCAATTTGCTTGACGAGGAGAGTCGGCTTGCGCTGCTGCCGGGCTATTGGTTGAACCAGACATGGCATGGTGGTGCAGGATTTAACCTAGCCGAGAACCTCGAGGAGTCCTACGGTCAGTACATCTGTGTCCTGCTGATTATAGCAGACGCAGACCCCTTGGAAAAGAGCTACATCGAGGCGCGTCTACGAATTGTCCAACTGGCTCTCTAAGCAGCATTCCCACACTTCAACGTACTAGCGAGTGGTTTCTGGGAGAGGCGGCTGTAACTATGATGCAGCCCTTCCACTATAACCTGCCGAACGTGATCAGGAATGGGAAAGCTCGGACACCAACATAATACGAGCCTTCCACTATAACCTGCCGAGTTCACTTCATCAATAATTTTAAATCACAACCACGAACACTTGTGGTTCTGTATATGCGGCCATAGTCTAGGGGTTATGATTCGAGCCTTCCAAGCTCGTGACCCGGGTTCGAATCCCGGTGGCCGCACCAACTCTCTTTTGAAGTTCTAATGCTTCAACATCGCTAGGTCTTTCTTTCAGATATTCTCTGATATACCGCCTAGCTTCCTCTCTCTTACCTAACTTCTCCTTACATACTGCAACATAATACAATGCTCTCAGGTGATCTGGTATGGCGCGAAGGATTTTCTCGAGATACTGAAGTGCCTCTTCCCATCGTTCTTGTTCTATATATTCGAGAGAGAGTTCTAGATATCTCTCGCTTACTGCATAATCTGAGTATCGCCGTGGGTATTCATACCATCCCATGAGTTCTTTGAAACTATATGTGACAATTGGGACAAAAAAACCGAGTAGGAAGGCAGTCACATCATCCCATGGTAAGAATCCTGTTCTTGAGAGTACCAGACAGGTCAATCCACAGAGAGTTCCTGTCATAAGATACCAAAATACAGCCCACTCTCTCTCTCTTGCGAACTTGTATCCCCACTTTCTAAGACTCATTCTCATCGATAAAACTACCAAGGAAACAATGTAAAAAGGGATATCTTTCAAGCAGCTGTTTAGTTCAATAGCGTAATCCTTTTGTTACTACTGATTGACCAACCAGCCTACGAGGTATATCCATGGAATCACTTGCACACAATGGTATTCTTATCTTAGAGCCGCCAGCAGCTTGTGGTCTCAAGATTACAGCCAGAGGACAAGAGATCATCTTATCACAACTGCAAGAGGAGATGGCAATTGCTTGGGTTCGAAAACTCGGCACGCCCTATGTGGAGGACCCCGTCTTTGCTGAAAATTTCATGAACGATTTTAGCAAAGCTCTTGGTATTGACCAAGTGCTGCGAGTAGATGAAGTGGATTTCACCGAAGTGATTCAGGTAGTAGAGAGAGAACGATCAGAAAAGGAAAATATGACTCCTGAGGAGAAGAAAGCTCAGCGCGAAGAGAGGAGGCTACTTCGTGAGGCTCTCAAAGAGAAATATGGTTACGCTATCGTTGATGGTGTACGAATGGAATTGGGGAATTATCAGACTGAACCCTCAGGGATATTCATGGGTAGAGGTCAGCACCCTCTGAGAGGTAGATGGAAACAGGGTGCTACAAAGAAAGACATCACATTGAACATTGATTCCGAAGCTGCGACTCGTCTTGAGGGTGAGTGGAAAGAGCTGATTTGGGCTCCTGATACCATGTGGATAGCAAAATGGACTGATGAACTCACTGGGAATATCAAATACATTTGGCTTCATGATAGTACACCCATCAAACAAGAACGCGAAGCTGCGAAATTCGATAAAGCTCTTAAAGTCGAGAAGAGAATCGATGACATTCGTGCACACATAATGCAAGGATTGAGCTCAGAAAAAGCACAGACTCGTATGGTTGCAGTGGCATGTTATCTAATTGATAATCTCAGTCTACGAGTGGGTGATGAGAAGGATCCTGAAGAAGCGGACACTGTTGGTGCTACAACACTCCGTGCCGAACATCTGACCTTCAAGAAAGATTCCATTGTCTTCGATTTTCTTGGGAAAGATAGTGTTCCCTGGCACAAGGAAATTCAGCCACACCCTGATGTCTACAGAGTCCTGAAGGAACTGCATGACAAAGCTCTAGAACGAATCTTGTCTTTTAAGGCACGAAAGACAAAGAAAACCCAGGCTGATCCCAAGAAATTGGCACAAATCTTTCCAAGTATCGGTAGCACTCATGTGAATAGATTCCTAAGCGAAGTATATACCGAGCTCACTGCAAAGGTCTTCAGAACCTATCATGCCTCTACTATTATGCGTGAAGAGCTCAAAGAGAGTAAGGCAAAAAAGACAGATCCCGAATTCATCAAGAGAGAGGCTTTCAAGCGTGCTAACCTTGAAGTTGCCCGAGTCATGAATCATACAAAACAGGCTCCAAAAGGATGGAACAAGAGTGCATCCAGATACCAAGAACGTATCAAGAACGCAGAGAAACGAATTCAAAAAACTAAGGCTCAATTGAAAGAGAAACAACTTCGTTTGAGAAAGATCAAGAAGAAGGAAGCTGACATCCGCAGTAAGAAACAGGAACTGCTCACGAAACGAAAGGTAACTGTTGAATCTTACAAAGATGCTGTTAGTACTTGGCGAGAAAAGCGTGATAGAGCAAAGGTTGCTTGGGATAATGCTCGTGATCAAAAGAGCAGAACGCGATCAAGCAGACGTAAAGGAAAGACAACGAAAAAAGAACGTCTGGAATCGGCTCAAGAGCGTATTGAACGAACAAGACAGAAGCTTGACAATGTTGAATCAGGATTAACAAGCGCAAGGGAACGATACCAGAAGAGCAAGGAATCTCTGGAGAAAATGCAAGAGTCATTTAACAAATGGAAAGAGGCTTCTACAAAACGGATTGCCACGGCAGAGCGAGCAATTTTAACATTGAAAGAACGAGTGAATAAAGCTGAACAGGCTAAGCAGAAGATAGAGATTGACTTCTCTCTTGCGAGAGATAGTCGCACATGGAATCTTGGTACTTCGCTTAAGTCCTATGTCCATCCAAAGATTGTATACAACTGGTCTCAGCGAGTAGATTATGATTGGAGAAAGGTATACAGTAAAACACTACAGAGAAAATTCGAAGGTTGGATTGAGAGCTAGTCAGGGCCTCAGAATATTCTCTCGAATCCTTTTCTCAATCTCATCACGTGTTTCTCTGAATATGAACAGGATCTCATCATACGTTCCCTGAAAAGCTGCAGGATCTTCAAGGGACCAGTGTTCCATTTGTTTAGCTCCTGGGAAATGTGGACAGGTCTGTTTTGCATTATCACAGACCGTTACAACAAGATCAAAATCGAGGTGCACAAGGTCTCCAATGATCTTAGGATAAAGCCCCTCTGTGGGGATACCAACCTCTTCTAATGCTTCAATTGCATAGGGATTGACTTCTGACTGAGGTTTTGTGCCTGCACTAAATACCTCATATTCAGTTCTTCCAAGATGTCTAAGAATAGCTTCTGCCATCTGACTTCGTGCAGAATTTCCTGTACAGAGAAAGAGAATCTTTGGCATGAATCATCGCAGGAGTTTCGCTTTATGAATTATACCTTCTATCAATCTCAATCATGCATTGTCGTAGACTATGATTTTGGGGACATTAAATTGAATCTTTGCTGATTCGATGGATTCACCAACCACTGTTGGATTAAAGTCTCCAAGATTCTGATTTTTGGACTGTACTAGATGACTAACATCATTTGGATTGAGTCCCATCATTAAGGTCATTACAGCATCCACTGACACTGGTTGTCTTCCAAGAATGAACGCTCCTATCTTGTGCGTCGTTGGGCCATCCCAGCCTTCAACTCCGACTCGTGCGTCAATGATGTTCAACTCTGGTCTGATTATCATAGCAAGGTCTGATATGACATCATGGATTCTTGGATGATAGATTTCCTTTTCTTTCTTAGGGAGAATCCCAAACAGATTCTTCAGCGCTCCTGTGATATATGCTGAATAATGGGTCTTTGCTATTGCCACAGAAATGAAATAATGTGGTTTAACGATGATCTCAGGGATTACTGGGTTCTTGAAATATCGTCCCTCAAAAGGAACTGTCACGAGAGGAGTATGGCTCAGATTTAATGTTGATATATCAGCTCCTGATCGTTTCATCTCATCACAATATTGGTTATAGCAAAACTTTTCGAATGTAATGTCTGCATACTTATCCTTGCTATCCGATTCGATAATTCTGATTGGTAGTCCTTCATCAATCTCAAAGACCAAATCAACAAGTGCCTTGACAACATTGATGTCTGTGAGAGAGTGCCCAGTCCCATCCTCTTCTGCACAGATATTTGGTTTAATCAGGATGGGTGCACGTAATTTACCAAATCCACCAATGAGTTCTAATCCCTCTCTGAGGGTGCTTTTGATATCCTGTTTATACCTTACTAAAGCAACCGAGTCCATTTTTGAAATCCTCTCATTCTGCCTTCTGTTCCCCGTTAAATTGTTTTTTGTTCTAATCTATATTGTATTCCTAATCTCTCACCAAGCTGATATATTTCCTCAAGTTTCTCCCTATATGACGAAACATGGGTATCCTCATGGCTCTCCTTATTCAATGAACAAAACGTAATTACATTAAGCCTGAATCTGAAATATTCCTGTACTCTTTCAAAAAAGTCTACTGTGGATTGGTAGTGATATCTATAGGTGAGGATTGCCACAAACTCTTTCTCAAGCCAATATTTCTTTACATCCATTGCTAGAGATTCCATCCTGTCTAGAGCAATTTTCATCTGTGCAGTCATATAACCCCAATACATAGGAGTCGCCCATATTACGACATCGGCATCAGCAAAGGCATCATAGATCTGTTGCATGTCATCATCAATCACGCATTTATGGTCCTCTGATATTGCACAGGATTCGCAACCTTGACAGGGTTTAATTTTCAAATCATTCAGAATAAAATCAAGTACCTCAACATCACCAGATGCTTTCAAACCTTGGACGAAGTGGTCTGCTAGTGTGTCAGAATTTCCACCTCTTCTTGGACTTCCACGTAGTACAACAGCTCTCATGGTATATCACCTATAATGGGCTCATGTCAATGAAATTATCGTAAATAACGTACTCATCATAGCAGGAATTAAGCTCTCATACCACGTCGTAAGGTCTGGATTTGTCCTGCTCTAAATTGCATAATCAATCTGACAAAAATTGCCAATGCAAGAACAATCACACCTATTGCGCTTACTAGTACAATCTCCGGTTGAGGGGTATTGTTTGAGTGAATTCTCTCAATGAATACTCCAATAGTGGCCCACAGTCCTACTCCCGTGAATACAAAATCATTTCTCGTGACAAGTACAGAGAGGTAGATTACTAGAACTACTGCTAGTATCAGAATACTCCATCCTGCCTCACCAATCGGTGCCGGATTAAATCCAATTGAAACAAATCCTGTTGTTGTGTTCACAATCGTTGCAACTGTCACCCATCCTGCAAGCATACTCCAAGCGACAGTCACAAAGAGATGTTCCCTCAGAGGTCTCTCTCGCTTGTTGATTTCTAGCCTGAAATAAGCAGCGAGTGAGGTCAAAAGGTATGCATACATTGCAGCAATTGCAGGCCACACAAATCTAGATGCCCAGAGAATGTACCAAACAGTGGTCGATATCCATGAGAGCATGAAAAAGACACTGACCTCATGGACATATGGCATGTCAATCTTATTCTCTGGAGCCTTGAAGAGGTCCTGAGATTGATATGCATAGAAAAGGAATTGAAAGATGAAGATAGGCCCCCAGATTGCGAACGTGATTGGTGCAGGGTTGATAAGGTTTGGATATGCACTGCTATTGAAAACTGTACTAAAGTCCAGATTTGACAATCCAATGATTAAGAAACACACGATAGGTGTTACTATATTTCCAACTTGCAATAATGTCTTCTCTCTTACTTTATCCATCTTCGACACATCTCAATACGCTCATAGTTTCGGTTCCTAATATAGAATTACATGTATTTGCAACATCAAAATCTACTGGAATTCGATATGCTGTACAGAACACCTTTTCAATATTAACAAAGATATTGAAATGGATGAACTTGATGGAGAATTGGAAATATCATGGCCCCATCTTTGATGCTCACACTCACATTGGAGAATCAAATAGTATTGAGAAGATGCTGAACATTGAGGACGATTTTGGAATAACGACTCAGCTAGGTATTGTCCATTCAAAAGATGGATTTGAATATGCGAAGGAACATTATCCAGAACGCTTTGTGTTTGCCAAGTACCTATCCCTCTCTGATATAGCTCATTTCAATGTCAACTCTGTTATTGATGACATTAACAGAACAAAAGATGAGGGGTACTCACTTGCCAAAACGTGGTTTGGTCCGCGGTGGAGAGATTATATCGAAGGTATTCCAAGTGATTTCCGTATTGATGACATTCGGTTTGATCCCATTTTTCAGGCACTCGAAGATAATAGACTACCTCTCATAATCCACATTGCCGATCCTGATACATACTTCCGTATTCATTATCAAGATGTTTCAAAATATGGAACTAAGGAAGATCACCTGCATCAATTGGAGCAGGTGATGCAACGGCATCCGAAGATACTGTTTCAAATTCCTCATTTTGGAGCTCAACCTGAGATACACCGATTACCAAACCTTTCAAGATGGCTTGATAGATTTCCCAATATCGTCATAGACACCGCATCCTCTCGTTGGATGGCTAGGGAATTAAGCAAAGATGTTGAGAAGGCTAGGGATTTCGTAATCAAGTATTCAGATAGAATTCTTTTTGGTACTGATTTATCCGCTCATCGTGATGGTTGGGACTACTTTGATGGTCGATATCGTTCCCAACACATGTTGTGGCAAACTGCTCTTCGTAATGAACTGCTTCCATTTGTGGATGAAGATACAAAAGATAGTGGTGGTACTTTTGTCAATGGTCTGGATCTATCCTTGTCTGTTCTTCGAAAATTATACTGGAAGAATGCAGTTCGAATGTATGGAGATTCTAGTTGAAACTTTACTGATTTAGAGATTGAGTAGTTCATCTACTACATCTGCTGGCATCTCATTGGACTCTCTCTGAATTTTGTACAAGTCCTTCATGCCAGGGCTTATCCTAAGCACCCTCTGATAATATTTCATCGCTCTCTTCCTCTGCCCTAACTTGAGATACTCATCACCAAGAAATGAAAAGAAATCAATGAAAGCGCTTTCTTCTCTGTATCCAATGAGTTGTTCTAGTTTCTCTAGGTGCCCGATTTTCTTCCCTTCCTCTGATTTACTCACATCTCTCATAAGTAACCATGCTCTGTAGACATGCTTACCTACATCTAAGATTCTCCCCACTTCCTTTACAGGTTCATTGTGAGCTTCAACATTGATATCTAGAAAAGTATCGTTAAAGACTCCCATTCTTTTCTTCTCGACTAATATCCGTGCACTGACTTTTCCTCTTCTGTCGCCACCTGCATCATCTCCAGATTGCAGAGCGGCATAGAGCCTTTCTGCCAACATTCCCTCTGAACTCTCAAATGCTTCGACCATATTCTCGATGACTTCAGGACCTGTAAGAATATTCCCCTGACATGCATAGTTCTTTCCAATCCTATGTCCTGCCCATGGAGTACATTTCTTTCCAGTAAATGCAAGAGTTTCTCCCCCAAAAGTGACCATTCCAATCTGACGCGACTCTATCTGATCATCAATAGTCTTGAAGTGATCTAATGTTCTCTCTAGTGAAAGCTTCTCTCCTAGCTTCTGGAAGAAGACATGGAGAAATTGCAGGTTTCCTTGTGCCTGAGAAGCTATAGCTCCTACCTCACATTTTGCAGAACACACTATTCCAGCGTCCCAAACACATGATGCAATGGCAAAACCAACCTCTCTTTTTTCCTGGTCGATAGCAACGATTGAGAATGTCATGACTAAATCTCGAGATGTACGCCTTTTTTTGCTTCTGATTTATGCTCTTATTCTAGGGTAAACATCTCTTCCTTTTTCCTATACAATATTCTGTTTAGTCTTACCTGGGCGAAGTACTACTCCAACGATGAGATTGGAAAGAAAATACGTCAGTAGTACATACGGCCACATATACCCCGCAAAGATATTCCAGCCAATGAGAATCTCCTCAACGGGTCGCCCAATCAGAAAACTACCCCCCCACTCGAATACAAGTTCTAATACTACCCAGAGTATTCCGACATGAATGAGATCTATGATCCTGTACTCTTTGACATATCGGAGTAAAAGGTATGCGAAAATGAAGATATAGACTATCCTCGTTGTCATGCCAATCTGGTGGGCTATTAATTCACCCCAAATAGGTTCATAGATGAAACCCATGAGAACGAAGAAGTTGATTCCTGATACTATGGTCTCCATGAGCCAGACCCGGATAGCAACAGTGAGAAGATGAGTGTTCATGATTATGGCATTATGGCGTCATGATTTACACTTTTCTCAATTCTGAAAAACTGAGTCAAGATGAGGTCAGCATCATGCTCTCAAACGAATATGATACCCAACTATTTCCCTTTGAGAGTAATTCAATTAATATTGCGCAGTTGTGGTCCTATTTATTCTCTACATTAAGGTTAAACCTAGAGGTGCTGTAGTGAATATAGTACGAAATCCCTTCAGTTTCGATAATGACTTGAATCAAGTTCGTCGATTCTTGCTAGATATTTTCAAACAAAGTGGTTCACTACATTACTTGATTCCAACAAAGGTCGAGAACCAAAAATACGGTCCGTGTGGCCCTGATTATTCTCCTATGGATGACGAGGTCTTTAGTATCTGGAGAGTATCTGACAAAGCCGGTTCTGATATTATCGCTGTTTCTCATCGTGGTTCCGCAGCAAATTACCACATTGAAGTGAATCCTAGTTACAAGAACCTGGAGAGGGAACTATTCGGAGAGATAGAGAAGCTTGAGAGAAGTATCAATGGCGGAAAGAGTTCTCGAATGTTCATGTACACAGTCGGACCCGATTCACTGAGAGCGACTGTTCTAACAGAGCTGGACTATGAAGACTATGGCCTTCATGAATACAACTATGAATTCTCTAAAGGCGCAGATATCCTTGACAATTCATTACCCCCAGGATATATGATACGAGATCTGACTAACGAAGAAGATTATCCGAAGTTTGTCGAAGTGGTTGGGTCAGTCTATGATCACTGCTGTCAATTCATGACACTTGAAAAGATGATATTCATGACACAGGCTGAGTTCTTTCATCCTGATTTGAATCTGGTTGTGGTCGATGATACAGATATGTTTGTTGGATTCTGTATGTATCGGTTAGATCCTCTGACGGGTATTACTGAAATGGAAGCACTTGGAGTTCGTCCCAACTTTCAAGATTTGGGATTAGAGGAGGCATTACTCTCTGAGGGTTTGAGGAGAGTTGCTAAGCACAGTCCGAATCTAATCTGTGCTGTTGAGATTGATACTTCAGACCTACTAAATCAGTTGCTCGAATCTGCAGGATTTACTCGAAGTGTCACGATGAATATGTGGGGCAAGCATATCTAGTGTGAGAATAGCACGGAAAAAATGAGAGTGGTGCGCTCGCCGGGATTCGAACCCGGGCCGAATCCGTTCTACGGCTTCGAGGGATAAACCTCCGCACATTGGCAGGGATTCATCATAGCCCCTAGACAACGAGCGCTGCAGAACTCTCCGAATCAGTGGGCGTTAAAAAGTTTGTCAAAGGCTTAGAGTCTTATGACTACTTCTTAATTAACATTGACTTTCTATACTTCTCAGAGTACTCTTCTACTTCGATTTCATCTTCTGTCATTTTTTTGGTTCAGATTCTCATCACCAGTTGCTTAATGCAGAGAACTCGGAATGTCGACTCACACTCGATTGCCCTGGGATTTTCTTTCCTCTCGTCAAATGCCATTCGCAGACCAACCACCCAGTATCCTTCCCCTTTTTCAGGAAGCCAAGACTGCGGGAACTCAAAGGTACCTGATTCCGTCCTGAAGGTCTCAATATATTCCATCATCTCTCTGAACCACGAACTCTTTTGAACAGCTGGAAATCTGACCATGAACTCTAGTGTGAGAAGCAGTTCAGCAAACTTTCGACCTTCAGGTTTTGATGAATATCCTGGAAGATGTGCCGCCCATCCTAATACATAGTAACCAGTATCATACTTGGCTAGGCCATAATTCCATGGTAGACTCTGGTACTCAGGAGTAAGGATCATCTCAATGATGGTGTCCATTTTGGTTCGATAGTTTTTATTCCCAAAAATGAATCTACAATTGGCTAGACCACGGATATCGTGAATCCATGGCAACATAAACTTCTGATTAGGATAGAGGATTGGGTTTACTATATTGTGGCTCTCACTAGTGGTGGGCACGCCTTTGAACTCCGATTTATCAACGAATATAGATGAGAAATCAGGGTCTCTAGCAAATTGATAGAGTGTATCTATTCGTTCCTTCATCTGTGCCATCACACGACTAGTTGTATCATATCCTGCATATGCTAAAAAAGATGCAACGATAGTTCTAAGGAATACTGCATGAGGTATCTGCGGAGGCTCTTCTACATTCTCTGAGAGCCACACTCGAAAAGGCAGTGTCTTGTTGTCAAACGGTTGGAGGCCCGCTCTTAGTCCAAGTTGTACAAGTTTTCCCATTACATTCTCAAAAGCATTCTCTCTCCCAGAATGAAGACTGTTGATATTGAACTCGGGATTGAGTCGCGATATCCACAGCTGACTCTTTGGACTCCTCAACATCTCGTCAAGAGCTCTTGAAACGATACCAACGTCTTGCTCTTGAAGAATATCGACCAAGGTCCTGAATCTGATACATGGCCCTGCATTCTGAAGTAGCCACTGAGCAAGGTCATAATCGTCCATAAATAACTGAGTGGGTTATTTGCGTATATCTGTTCGCAATTTTAGAAGATGATGTCGATACAAAGTTAAGGAAGAACGATTTGTGAAGCATAGTGTGATACGGATGGAAAAGGAAAACCTTAGTCTTGAGTCGCTTAAGACTGAAATAATCAGAGGTATTTATGAGAAGAGAATGATTCTGACTTCTATACGAGACCGTCCTGAGGGTTGGACTTTGCACTCTGGTATCTGGAGCCCATTCTATATTCAATTGAGAGAACTCTGTTCACATCCAGAAATACTCGGAAAGGTTGGAAAAGCTCTAACAATTATGCTCAAAGAAAATGCTCCTGATGTTAATAGACTAGTCGGGGTCGCATTCGCTGGGATTCCTATTGCTACATCTGTATCGCTAGAATCAGGGATACCTGCCTGTCACACACGTAAGATCCTTGGTGTGCGCACTGAGTCTGAGATGAAAGAGGCAATAGGTAAGTATGGTCAACATGCATTCCTTGAGGGTATTGTTGAAAATGATGATACACTATGCCTCATTGACGATCTTGTGACAGGTATGGAGAGTAAGGTAGTTGCAAGAGAACAGGTTCTCGCCGAGGTTGAGAAACGAGGTCTCTCAAGAGTGATGTGTAATGATATCGCAGTAGTCATCGATCGGAATCAAGGGGCAGTAGAACGTGCCAAAGTCCTCAATCTTCGACTTCATTGTCTGATTAACATTGTTGACGATGGGCTTCGTCTACTCAAAGAGCTCATGATACCTGATGAGCACAGAGTCGTATCTCAATATCTCAGAGGTTCTCAAGAATAAGAGAGGCCCGAGTCACTCGATGTCCATTATAGAAACTGATTTCTTGAGTAAAGAACATCTCTCTCCCCTCATGACAAGCAAAAATCCCCTTGAAAACTTGCTTAATCTTGCCTTAAAGATGTCTCAAAAGCATTACGAGTTCTATGACAAGACGGCAAATAGTGCAGAAGTTCCTCAAGTGAAGGCACTCCTCCGTGTCTTGGCAGACACAGAATATGACTTGATATTCGAAATTCAACACATGATTGCCACTGGAGTTCTCGACGAAATCGAAGCAATGGGTAAAGTTGATGTCAGCGATATCCCTCCTGATGATACTCCCTTCGCTCCCGAAAGAAATGATACCGACCCGCGAATCTTTGTCTGTAACAAGGCACTGGAGCAGGAGATCAAGGGCTACACATTTTACCTTTCCTTAGCTACTCGTGCAAAGTCTGAACTTGTGAGTCGAGTCTTTGAATATCTTGCCTTCATCAAATCACAACAGATTGACAAAATTAGAAAGGTCTGTGGTACTTTCTGAATCAAGTCTAGTATAGAAAGTGCTTTCAAGTCAGATGTACATATTATTGGATAATGACAGCGCAGACATCTCTACATCGGATGTTACAGGTTGCTCTTACTACTTCGGCTAATCACTATGATTTCTATCTTAAGGCTGCTAACGCAGTAGAAACTCCAACAGTGAAGGCTCTACTCATGGTTCTAGCCGAAACCGAGGGTGAACTGATCGAGAGAATCCGTCTTATGATGTCAACCGGGGTCTTAGATGCTATCGAAGAGGTTGCCAAAGACACTTTTTCAATACATGAACCTGACCCGACTCCTTTCGGATTGGATCGAACACCGTTTGCTAAGGTAAATCCTGACACAGACCCAAGGCTCTTCGTCTGCAACAGGGCTTTAGAGATGGAATTCAAAGGATTCACATTCTACAGCTCTATATCATCTCGAGCTAAGTCTGAACTCATGAGGCGTCTATATGAATACCTCGCTTCAATCAAAGCAAAACAGATAGAGAAGATACGCAAAGTCTGTGAGACCTTCTAAAGTTGATAAAATCACACATTCTCTGTTTTTGAAATATGCACCAAAAAGACAATAACTGCGTTCTTCCCAATACCCAACTCATTATGAATGATGGTGTTCTGAATGGCGGATATTGAAACATGGGCTACAGACTCTTTCGAAGCTAAATATTCTGCAATGATGGGCAAGATGTCTGAAGCTGATATTAAGAGAAGTGCTAATCACGTCTTGCACCTCTGTCAATGTAGTAAATGTCCAACATTCATCGAGAATGGAGAAAGTGATTTAGTCTTTTGTACTCTCGGAAAAAGTAGTGTCATTCATGAACAGAAAGGGTGTCTATGTTCTACTTGCGCAATCTCTAAGACAATGAGTCTACGTTGGGACTATTATTGCACTCGAGGTTCTGCGGTTGAACTATCGGACCTATGATTCTCCTTTTTGCTTTTTCTCTTACTCTGCAGAACCTATTAGGTTGGTAATTTGCTTTAACATGAGACACAAATAGTTAGAACACGTGTTCCAATAATTTAAATAAAGGATTATCTATAAAAATAGATAATTAGAAATATTTATATATAATTAAGTATATAATACTAACACCGACCGGGAGGTCGTAGACAGTGGAAACTCCGAAACTCTCCATCGGAAACGAAGGGGGTAGGGGGTATCCAGATCAGCGAGATGGAAATCATGAACAACGAACAGAATGTGTATATTCCCCCCGTAGTTTTTGAAACATACTCAGACTTTCGAGGTGTTGTAGAA
>SDOA01000108.1 GCA_004524595.1 Candidatus Thorarchaeota archaeon
AAATCTTCTGGTGATTTAATAGAACATTTCAAACATAGAGTTCTAACTCCAACTGCGATAGAGCTTTTAACGAAAACAGTACCTGAAACGGGATGCGAAATTTTAACTGAGCTGAACACATACGCTTATGCAATAGAAGAAGCTGATGTTGTCGAAGGCTTAATCTCTATTCTTACGGAGTTTCTTCAACGTGATTCAATTACTTTAGTAGATTTCAATTCTTTAAAGAATAATATCGATGAATTTGTTAGTTATTTTATTGAAACTGTCAATGCGCTAGAATATCTGGTTGAAGCGCATATCGGTTCAGGTAAAATCTTGAATGTTACTGGTCACAAGGAAGCTCTACTAAGCGATATTGAGGACAATATCGATAAATTTGAGGGAACAAAATACAAACTAGCTAAAGAACTAGTTTCTAAGTTCATGTTATCAATTGAACGTGAAACCACGAATGATGAGGAAATTAAGGCATGGCAGCTTAAAGGATCTCTAAGTTATGCTGTTGCCTACGCAAATAGAGTCGCTAAATACTTTTCAAAAGAACTGAACCAATATCTCGTTGTTTCTGCTGCACGAGCGGCATTTTTCACAGCACTTCGCGAATTCCGTACTGAAGCAGTAACTGATGAAATGGATTCAACTGATATAATGCTATTCGATAAATTCTATGCTGAAGTACAATCTCAATTGAACGCATCATTTTCAAAACGTTTATTCAAAGGTGTAGAATATACAGAATATACAGATCTTATGGATGCTATCACACGCGAGATGATTGATGTCTTCAAACAGATAGACGTCTGGAGTTTAATTGGTTTTTCTGATATTGCTGAAATTGCACGAGCTGAAATTAAAAAGAAGTACTCCGCATTTCAATCTCCTGATTCACTTACAGATACTGGCCAAGCAATTATGGGTATATTAAATGAATTTGAAGCAGCAGTCACTGATATCATCCCAGATGTAGCTGATACCATCCTTTCAAAGCCGCTTGTTCGTAAGATGATTGATCAAATAAAATCAGATGGTGGTAGTCTAAGTGATGTCCTTAGTACTGCAGTTGAAGGTGTTGGTGAGAAGTCAAACGAATGGAATAAAGAAGCACTTAGCTGGGTTGAAGGTTTCAAGGACAGTGTGGATAGTACTCATTCAGAAGCTGAATCCTTACTAGCATTGCTGCAATTTGTACATGAACTTCATGGTCAAGCCATTACTGCAAGTTCTATTGCAGATCGAATCAAAATCGAAGCTGATAGAAGAGAATCTATCTACCAGGCACAAGTTAGTGAATGGAAGGACGAGTGTCGTGAAATAGAAATTGTAAATGACAGCATTAGACAACGCAATCAAAATCGTGATGAACTGATTGCTAAAGCAACACAGACATTTGAGAATGAGATGAACACATACGAGCAAGGTCTCAGAGAATACCAAGAAAAAATCAATCAACATCAGAAAAGAATCGAAGAAGCTAAGGCAAGTGAAACAGGATATATCGGTGATTTGCCTCCCCCGCCACTCGAGCCTGAAAGACCTGCACCACTTGAACCACGTATTGATTCTATCAAGAGAGAATATCCAGTTGAACAGGAATTGACTTATCCGCCTGAACCACAACCAGAACCATCTCTTCAGTACTATATTGAGCTTCGTGATTTAATTTTTGACAAGTTGACAGAAATGAAGGAACGAGAGTCGATTATGGAAGATACATTTGCTCGTCGCGTCTTACGATTGCAGGCAGAAGGATTGAGTGCTATTGGTGCAATTAACATTGGAATCGGACACGAATTTACTGAATATCTCATGGATTCAAGAATTCGAAGTCTTGGAAGATTACTGCCTCGGATATCTCGAGTCTATCTTCGTGATCCCAAATTATCCGACCTATTATATTTGGTAATTTATGAACACTACAGTGATAGTATGATTGTCTCTATTGGAAGTACCTTTCTGAGGTGATATCATGTCAAGTTCGTGGGTTCTAAAAACTCGACAGGGAAGTGAAGCAGGAAAAGAGATACTATTGCGAGAAGCTCTAGCAACTCATATGCGTAGTACTCGAGATAGACAACTATTTGCAGAACTATTACGAGAACCTCAACCTATTGAGGATGTGTTCTCTTTTTTTGCATCATTTTACCTCCATAGTTATCAAGGAATACGATTGCTTAACCCTTCAGACACACCTGAATTGACGACTGAAGGAAAAGATGAGTTAGGACAAGAGGAAAGACGACAACTTGAGCTTGAAATACGACAGATATTTGGTGATAAGCAACGGGAGGAACTTGATACTGCACAGCTCTGTAGTGAATTGATAATTAAACTCGCTAATGAATTAGCTGACAAAGATCCATCTTCTGAATTGAAGCAACATGTCATTGATTTAGTAAAAGAGTATTTGAAGAAGATACCTTCAGAATACACACCTAATCATGATATCGATCTGATTCTTGAAGTTACTGGATGGGGTCAAGAATGGCGTGATGAACTCTATTCTAAAGCCTCAGGGCTCAAAGAAAGTTCTCTCTCTCTAAGAGAAGAATTGCTTCGTGACCACCTCTCTGAAGTTCCAGAAACAACCATCCTAAAAAAGGCTCTAGAGATGATTTTTGGAAGGATAGAATATGCTAAGGGAAGACTTGCTGATGCACTAGTTCCTGTAAAGAGCTGGGATGCGATAGCATCTTCAATTATGGCCCGTTTCTGTAAGGATTCTACTTATCTTAGTAGTGTCATAAATGCTCATAAAATAAGGCTTGAACTTCTTGAAGTTATCGAAGAAGATTATGACATTCCAACAACAATAGATGATTATGAAAGACGTCTAGCAGCAAAAGTCGCTGATCCAATAGCATCAATACTTGCTTCCAATCCATTAAAAATACTTGATACTCTCTCACATCTTTCTCATATAAGTGTAGATGACCTTAAAGCACAGCTTCGTAGAAAAGGGATTGATGACCCATTGGCAATTACTTCAGGATTACAATCGCTGAGTAATCTACCCACAGAGTCTTCATCTGGTCCCCAAGTTAGTAAAGATGAGTTGGAGATGCTCGAACGTTCTTTGAAGACTCTTGAAAAAATAGAAAACACACTAGAAAAACCTGTTAAAGGACTTTTAAAATCAAAAGGATTACGCTCTTCAGAGCTAGATAAAATCACTATAGATCTTCTCATGAAAGATAGAAAGACCTTAGTTGGGATTGAGTTGGAAGTCCTTGCTGAGCTTGAGAAGAAGATGCGAGTACCACCTCCAGAAGAAGTTAAGAGATTGATGGAAATCCGTGACCAAGTGAAGACAGGAGCACTTAGTTCTCTTGGAATTTCATCCGCACGAGATTTTAGTCAACAACGAGTCGAGGAGGAAACGATAGCTTCAATTCGAATGGATATCATCTGGCATTTTACGACAGGTATCTTAACTAGCCTTACGCGGGTGGTTGAGTCATATATCCGGTCGAAACAAGATTTACTTCGCATAAAGGCTCTTTTGAAGAGTATCTATGAAGATACGGACATTAATCTTCAATTCTTGCGAGAAGAGATTCTCATTGATTTGACTTCGATGCGAATCTACGAGATGAAGATAGTTCATCCTGAATTAGATGCGAGTGCCATCTGTACTTGGATGCACGCTCGATTATCAAGTAAAGATATGATGGCAGCAAAGAAAGAACTAGAAACAACTCAAAGCCCAGTGTTTGAAGGAATTCTGGATATGCCTTTGGAAACAGAAAACCTAGAATTTGATAATTATGGAATTGCTTTTGACATTATGCAAAGATTTCTGAAAAAAGAAAGACTTGAAAAACTTGCTAAAGAAGAATATGCTTTTGAAGCAAAGCAAAAGGAACAGAAAGCAGTTGCCTCGAAACGTGAAGGTCTAGATGTGCTAATGTATTTGCACAATAAATCTGCAACTGTGTTCAGAGCAATAAGTAGAGTTGGTACTAAGGGCTTAGAATGGACACATAGTGATACAACCAAGTGTGCAAATCTCTTGACTTACTTCATAAAGACAAATAGAGGACGTATGATATGTTCAGCTTGTGGTGCGGTACCAAAATCGAGCAAATGCGATCAACATGGTAATACTTTCATGAAGGAAGCCACTGACATGGATAATCTTGCAATTTTCATCATGCGTGGAATATATGAAATCAAAGATGGTCTAATAGGAGCTGGAAAGGGTGCTGAACAAATGCCTTGGGATAAAGCGAAAGCCTCTCTTGAAAGAGAGATTGGCATATTGAAACGTAAAGGAAAATTAACATCTAAGACAAATCTAAAAGAGCTCTTACCAGGTGAAATGAATTACATTGTCGGTCCAGCTGTATGTGCTATAATTGGTCAATATTTCAATGAGTCATTAATATATGCTGCTAGACGTGCTGACATTGCATAGAACTATGACGATGGCATTAGGAGATTTGCTGATATCCATTCAAGGTAGTCCTTAGAGCCTGATTCGATTTTCAAAACAATGAATTCAGGAAGCTCATAAGAATGATTTTTAGTTATCACGCTCTTCAACATTTCCTCAAATCTGGCTTCTGTTTTTATAAATAGAATTGCCTCTGAATCAGTAATAATATCTCCCTTCCAATTATAAACACTCTTTACACTAGGAATAATGTTGACACATGCACACACCTTGGTATCTACAAGAATTTGTGCTAACTTATAGCTCTCTGCTTCTGGACATGTTGTAATCGCGATAATGTATTCCTTCATATCTTATGAGTTACACTTCTAAACATATATTGACTTCTCTTTGAAATCTATCACAAACGAAGGTCATTTATACTGACCCGTTTGGTCAATGATTGGTGATTCTGTGGGAAAATTCATTCCTGAAGGTGTGATGCCTGCTCTCGTTACGCCTTTCACAAGAGATGGCGACATTAACGAAGAAGGTTTCAGACAAGTTATCGAGTATACAATAAGTAAGGGAGTCACAGGAGTAGTGCCGGCAGGTACCACTGGAGAATTCTCTTACATGAGAACTGAAGAGCGCAAGAAACTACTGAAATTAACGGTTGAATATGTTGACGGACGTGTTCCAATTGTTGCAGGAACTGGTCAACATAGCACTCGTGCAACTGTTGAATTGACGAAATACGCAGCGGACGTTGGTTGTGATGCAGCTCTTGTAATCTCACCTTACTATCTCCGACCTACTGATAAGGGCTATTACGATCATTATGCAACAGTTGCAAGAAAGGGGAACTTGCCGATAATCTTGTACAATCTTCCTCAATGTACTTTAGGTATCCTTAATTCAAATGTTGTCGAGGATCTAGCTCAGCTGGATACAGTTGTTGGTATTAAAGATAGCAGTGGCAATGTTCCCTATCTACTTGAGCTAATTCAAAAACTAAAGGGAAAAATCGAAGTTCTTTGTGGGGCTGATGAATGCTTCCTCTCATCAATTGTCGCGGGTTCAAAGGCTGCTATTATGGCTTCAGCTAATGTAATTCCACACATCTGGTTGGAAGTCATGAAACTTGTAAAAGAAGGGAATCTTGAGAAAGCTGCAGAATTGCAAAGAGAGGCTCAAACATTTGCTAGGATGGTACTAAAGTATGGTGCAGCGCCTCCAGTCAAAGCCGCTCTAAGGATAATGGGGATTGATGCTGGGAAGAGTCGTATGCCTCTTAATACAGGTGGAACACTTACCCCTGAAGTGAAAGAAGAGATTCGGATTGAACTTGAAAAACTGGGTGTAATTGAAAAGAAAGACCACGAATCTATAGAAAAGGGCATCAATATTGTTGAGGTTCTTGAGAATCAAGGCATCATTCTTGGACATTCTGCTGGTCTATTAACAAGTCATGCCTCAAATGATGTCGTGTCTGTTGGTATTGCGGCAGGACCCAAAAATGGGTCTATAGGCAAAGCCTTTGTGAAATTACTTACAATGCCTAAAATTGGCCATGAGGCATTAACAGTTATTTTGGAACCAAATTTGGCGGTGAAACCTAGTAGTTTGATGCTGCCTACACGTAAAATCAAATCCATGCGACAGGCTTCATTGTTCTATGGACCTGTTCAATCAGGGGCTGCTAAAGCAATTGCAACACTTCTTGAAATTGGCAAAGTCCCTAAGAAATCACTGAGCCAAGATGTCATAATAATGGCATTGGATATCAATCTAGATTCAAGAGACCGTAGAATGGTGACTAATGCAACACAAGAAGTAGTTGAAACCGCTCTTAAAGGAATATGGAGGTAATAAGAATGTCAGAAACAAAATTCCGTTTCCAGGGAGTCTATCCTGCCCTAGTCACACCCTTTACCGAGAAAGGCATCAATGAAAAGCAGTACAGAAAATTGATAGATTATGTTATCAAAGCCGGTGCTACTGGGATTGTTCCCTGCGGGACCACGGGAGAATTCACAAGCATGAAATTTGAAGAAAAAGCTGAAGCTATAAAGATTGCTTGTGAAGCGGTGAAAGGTAGAGTACCCGTTCTTGCTGGTACTGGTGCTGCCTATACTGGGGATGCAATCAAGTTAACACGTAGAGCGGCTGAACTAGGAGCTGATGCAGCGCTTGTTGTGTCACCTTATTTCTTAAAACCTTCACCAAAAGAAATCTATGAGCATTTCGAACGAATTGCTAATAACAGTGATATCCCTATCTTTGTCTATAACATCCCACAAGTGACGGGAGTCCCACTCCACTGGACAATGATTGATGGTTTACGGGAAATTGATGGGATTATAGGCCTCAAAGACTCCAGTGGAGATCTCATCAATTTAACTACAATCCTAGTACGCAGACCCGAAGATTTCCAAGTTGTAATTGGTCATGATGAAGTTGCTCTTCCAGCTTTGGCGTCAGGATGCGATGGCGCTATCTTAGCAAGTGCTAACGTGTTTCCTGATCGATATATCAAAATGCAATCAGCTCTTGCGAGTGGAGATCTAAAAGAGGCACGCATCATTCAACGCAGTATTCAAAAAACTGTTCGCATCTTTGTGAACAATGGCGGTGGGATGGCTGTAAAAGCTGCATTAAATATGATTGGCATTCCAGTTGGTGATGCGAGGTTACCTCTGCAAATCAGCGATTCTCTGGGTTACGCTAATCTCGATGAGCTTCGATGTTGTTTAGAAGACCTTCAATTGATACCACATGGCTCTGTTGTCTTCAAAATGGGGAATAGATCAATTGAAGCTGAGAACTACCCCAAAGCAGTTGGAATGGTACCTGATGTTGTAGAGGACCTTACTCTTCTCCATGGCGAAGCTCTCTTTGGTTCAAATACAGAAGTTGCTCATGTTGATCTAATTCTGGGGATTAAGGACGGACCAATGAATGAAGCATTAGCAAACGCTGGTAAGATTGTAGAGGACACACATCCTTCGAACATTATCAAAGACTTGGAATTAACTACTGTATTTGCACCAACAGTTACAATCACCTCTGAGAGTCATAAGAAAATGGTCTACGAGGTTGCTCAGAAGGCTATAGTGGACGCTGTAAAACGGACCATCACAGATATGATAATTCCAGATGAACTGGTAAAGGATTTGATTCTTGCAGTAAATGTGTTCGTGCATCCGAGTGCAGCAAATCCGAAGCGAGTCCATATTAACAACTTCATAGCCACCAGACATGCAATTCGGCGGGCTATAGAAGATAGACAGAGTGTTGATGAGATTATCGCACAAAAAGACTCTGCTCGGCATCCATTTGCATATAATCCATAGGTAGAAAATCTTCTATACGATGCGGTATTATCTCCGCATCGTGCCTCTTTCTTTTCCGATGTCATTTACGGACTATTGGCCATTTGTTAAGTATGATTTGAGATATAAAGCACGAATCATCACAAAAGATAAAACTCACAAAAAGTCGTGACTCTGAAAAAATTAAAATCAATCTAGACGCTCTTTAGATGCATTCTAGGCCAATCCTACATCTGGTTTTTCTATATATACTCTATT
Source organism: Candidatus Thorarchaeota archaeon (assembly GCA_004524595.1). The sequence continues at coordinate 7,969 of SDOA01000108.1, forward strand.
GTACTATAATGCAACTAAGTCTTGCATCCCTCTTAGACTGTCGCGTCGCCACAAATTAACACAACATCCGTCGGAGTTTAAGCAATGGCTGAAACTTACATAATCCATATCAACGATATTCCATCAAAGAAAATTCGAAAGAATGTTCGTATTTTCCTAGAGGATCATGATGTAGCAATTGTTGGTGAAGATGGGCAGAAACTTGAAGTTGTTCTCGAAAGGAATCAACTCATTGTTGTGCGTGACATGTATTGAAAAGCACAAAGTTGCGATGAAGTATCCAAATCTCTCTCCCCACTATGCCCAAAAATCATGTAAGTTTCAGCCCACAATTGTGGCTATTTATCTATCAAAACCATGATTAATAGAAAGTGGCAAATCTCAGCCTGCTCTTGGCTCGTCATCGCTTTTGCTCAGCCAGGGGTAACTGCCTCATCGATTGCCAGTTATCTCTCATGCTTCTTACCCTTATCAAATTGTTTACTAGACGCAATCTTCTTAGCCGAGAGTTTCTATCCTCCGTTAAGGTGCTATTCACGGTGAATGAATCCAGAGTGATATCACTTCTGAAAGACATGGTTTCTACTAATTCAGAAAACCCTCCTGGCAGAGAAGATGCTATTGCTAAGATAATAAAAGAACACGTAGAAGCATATGGAATTTCGTGCGTATCAATAGGACCGAGAAAGAGACCTAATCTGATTTTTTTCAGTCATGAAGAACAGAAGGGCGACCTTCTTTTTCATGGCCACATGGATACAGTTCCCATTGGTGATCTTAGCTCTTGGGAATATGATCCATTTGGTGCAGAAGTCCACGAAGGTCTTCTCTTCGGTCGTGGTGCTTGTGATATGAAAGGTCCTGTTTCAGCTATTGTAGAAGCTCTCATTCTTTACACCGAAGAGAAACATGAACAGCCTCTCTTGGTGTTAACTACATCTGACGAGGAAAGTGGATGTTCTGGAGCTGGAGAAGTAGCAAAAAGTGGTAAACTCTCAGGTGTCAAATTTGGAGTCTGTGCTGAGCCAACTGATTTGCAGGTTTTAATCGGAGAGAAGGGTATCTTCTGGTTCAAAGTGATTGCAGAAGGAAAATCTGCACATGGGTCGAGACCTGAAGAAGGGATTAATGCCATCAATGACTGCATGGATGCAATCGGAATAATTGCATCAAAACCATTCCCATATGATGAAGACGAGCTTCTTGGGAAGCCAACACTCAATATTGGAATGATTGAAGGTGGCATCAAAGTAAATGTTGTACCTGCTCATTGTGAGGCTCAATTAGACATGAGAACAGTGAAAGGACAGACCCCAGAATCTCTTACAAATCTGATGAACGAACGTCTTGATTTGGCAGGGCTATCCAATAGAGTTCGAATCCAATATATTCATGGAAAGCCAGCTGTTTCTACTCCATTGAACTCAAAGATAGTGAATATTACAAAAGACCAAGTCTTACAGGTTACTGGAGTTGTACCATCCATAAGTACAGCAACTTATGGTACTGACTGCTCTGTGTTACAACCTAAGATTGGAATAACAAACGTGATCTGTGGGCCAGGTTCTATCAAACAAGCGCATCAACCGAATGAGTTCATCAGATTAGATCAACTCTACCAATCTGTTGATGTATATCTACGGATTGCGAGAAGTTTTGATAATCAATCCAGTAGCTAGATCTTCTAGAATTTTTCGGGCTCCATTCATGCATCTCACCAATGAATTATGCTATTTCTCACATCAGGATAAACCTTAAAGTTGACATTGTGTTGAATGAATTTGCTGTGTTATCAATCATCAGCAGAGGGGCAACCTTTCATGCAAAACGAAATCATCGATACCTTCCTTAATCTCTTCTCTGATCCACTTATTCTAATCCTTACATTATGGATTGTAGGTGTAATCGTCGGTATAGCAGTTTTTCGGAGACCCAAGGGCTCAAAAGAGGAAAAACCGGAAAAAAAGGCAAAGAAACCAAAAATTAAGGTTAAAGGTCCATTGATGAAGCAAATGGATAAGATGATGAACGAAGCTGAGAAAGGGAAAGAATTGACAGTTCCTCCAGTTCGTTCACGGGATGAGATAATCACCGATATGTTTGAATCAAAGATGAACTCCATTGGTCTTCAGGCCTCAACAGCAAGTGGTTATATACCAATGTCATATACTCCCTTGGCACGATTTCTGAAAGAGCGCGGTGTTCCTGAGGATACAGTGAATGCAATCATAACTGGCATTCTCGAAGAGGAGAACGAGACTGATGTACGAGCAATCATCGAAGCAACAGCAGAATCTCCTGAAGTTAATCTCGTAGGTGAGGAGTTAGAAAAGGCAAAACAACTAGCGGTAGATGAATGGTCTCATATTAAGAAACCTCAGGAGTCTTAGGAGATCTAATCAAATGACTGAACTTCTTCATATGAAGGATAATTATCTCCAAGAATTTGATGCTATTGTTTTAGACAAAGGAGAGAATTATGTTGTGCTTGATCGTACAGCATTTTATCCTGAGGGTGGTGGTCAGTCAAGTGACAAAGGTAAATTATCAGAGGGTTCCAAGAGTATTGATGTGAAAGAAGTTCGGAAAATAAATGGTGAAATACGCCATATCCTACAGACTTCATCTTTTAAAATCGGAGCTAAAGTACACGGTATGATTGACTGGAATCATCGGTACGAGTGTATGCGTTTTCACACTGCTCAACATGTTTTGTCAAGGTATCTTCAATTGAATTACAACGTAGAAACTGTTGGTAACAATATCTCTCCTGGTGAAAGTAGAGCTGATTATTCGCCACTCGAGTCATTTGATGAAGATATGAAACGTGAAGTTGAACATGGAGTAAACGAAATATTACATCAGAATCTTCCTGTGGATATCGTTTTTATGCCTAGAGCTGAAGCAATTGAATTTCTTAACAAACGAGGTTATCAGACTAGATATCTTGAGATGGTTCCACCATATGTGAAGGAATTTCGTATTTTAGTGATTGGTGATTACGATGTTGCATCATGTGCTGGAACACATGTGAGAAATACTCAAGAGATTGGTGGCATAATGATAGGTAAATCGAAAAATGTTGGTGCAAACAAAAGAAGGATATACTTTCACTTAATCAATTAGGAAGTGGTACATTTACCTGACTGCCAACAGTTTTATGCTCACTGATGATAGGATTATAGTAGTGTGAAAGAAAATGAAAGCGCTCGTCTTGACTGCTGGGGAAGGTCAAAGGCTAAGACCATTGACATCTAATAGATCGAAATCAATGTTGATGATTGCAGGAAGACCAGTATTGCAATATATCATTGATAGCCTTGTTGAGAATGAAATTCGTGACATCGTAATGGTTGTAGGCCATGGTCGTGAAGAATTGATTGACCATTTTCAGATGGGGAGTGACCAAGGAGTAAGGATAAAGTATGTCATTCAGCACAAACAGATTGGTGCTGAGAATGCAATTCTCACAGCTCGGGATGAATTTGAAGACGAAGATGAATTTCTTTTAGTAAATGGTGATGTACTTGTTGAACCGGATATGGTGACTCGAACTCTAAATAACCATAAGACTATAGACGGTATTGTTACAATGCTCGTAACTCTTGTGTCAAATCCTGAACAGTTTGGTACTGTCAAGATTGGTAGCAATGGTGTTGTAGAAAAGTTAGTCGAAAAAGGTGGACCTGACAGATATGTGAGCAATTATGCAGTAGCCGGCGTATCTATATTCAATAGAGAAGCTCTTTCGTTTTTAGAAAAATATGAAAAGATGGAAAAAACATTCGAGGAAATGATTAAATCAGGCAAAAAGGTTAGTGCTACTGTCTGGGAAAAAGAATGGGCTGAATTCACCTATCCTTGGGATTTACTGAATGCAAATAGAATTGTAATGGATCGTCAACTCCGAGGTAAGGGCAGCTTCATTGCAGAATCTGCTGATATCCATCATAGCGTTGTAATTGAAGGATCTGTTCATATTGATGAAGGTGCAATCATACGCCCTCATGCAACTCTCCGTGGTCCAGTTTATGTTGGTAAGAGGGTCTACATAGGTAATAATTCTCTTATACGGGACTATAGTAGCTTGTGTGATGGTAGTAAAATTGGATTTTCTGTAGAAATGAGAAACAGCATGGTCTTTGAACGCGTTAATATTGGCCGAATGACTTACTTGGCAGATTCGATTATTGGAGCTGATACCTGCATTGAAGCTGGTGCACAGCTCTGGAATTGGAGACCTGGTAATGAACCATTGTTTCTAGAGCACGGAACGGAACGCGTACAAATCCCCTCCCGTAAATTTGGCGTGATTATCGGTGATAATGTTGTTATTGGAGTAAATGCATCAATTTTTCCGGCAACACGAATTGGAGAGAATTCGACTATATCCGCGGGTTGCGTTATTACAGATGATATTGAACCGAACAGTGAGGTCTATTTAGAACAAAAATTAAAGATTAATGAAAGGAAGAACTCTAGAGAATGAATTAACTTATGTTATTATCTAGTTTTGCAACTTCAATATTCTTCACGTAGATAATAGATTGATCACATTTGTCAACGATTCGAACATCTCTATCCGTAATCCTGCCCTCAACTGAAATTTGCTTTCCATCAATACTAATTGAAGTAGTTTCATTAAATTGTACTATACTCATATCATGATACTGTCTTTTTAGGTTAGCTTTCTTCATTGGTATCATTCGCATTTCTACTAATAGTCTATCAAGCTGTTCTAGTTCTTCATTAGAAAGTAGTTTGCGTATTGAAGAATAGCCAAGATATCTATCTCTCCCTCTTTTAATTACATGATCTTCATACTTGCCTGTGAACAATCTCTCTATAGCTAGATAAATCCCAAGACCCCTGTTAATCACATCAATGTCGGTGTTCATTTCAAGATTTTTCGATTTTTTTGATAAGGGGTGACTCAACTCATGAGATAGGAGTCCGTATAAAGCGGCTTCATGCCATTTTTTTGTGACGGTATTGCATCTAATTATTATCTCATGGTTTTTTTGATTCCAGATAATTGAGGCAAAGTAATTCGCCCTCCCCCAATCAATAGTAATATCATAATTTCGGAATTCAGTATACACAAGTTCGACAAGATTCCTGACTTGATTATAGATGTCTTTTTTTGATTTCATCTCTGTTTCTTCCATAGACATAAAGACTGACTAATGAGCATCTTTAAAAGTCAAACTCCAGCAATCCCTTTTGACCTAGTCAGCTGTATCTAGGAGAGTAATCACAATTTCAAAGAAGAAATGGGGCAAGTCCGCCACCAAGACCGAGAAGATAATTCGCGACGCAGTTCCGAAACCAGACGTTCTAACTGGAATAGACGAGTATCTAAGCAAAGCAAGATCGGTCACTTGCTATGATGTTGCTAATCGTTTCAATGTACGAATGAGCGTTGCTCGTAGAATTCTAAGAGAAAAGGAAGCGAAAGGGGAACTTATACCCTACATCAGAGAGAGTGGATTTGTTGTGTATACCACCCGAGCTGAACTTGAAAAGAGGGAAGGTGGCGTGCCAGTCATGATTGCTGATGCTCTTGAAGAAGTTGCATCTACTGTCCCTGAAAGACCTGTCATCACAGGTGAGATGGATGAGGCTCTTGCGGCTGCAGCGACTCCAGGTGCTGTGAAACCAAGCAAACTAGCTAGAAAGCGAAGAGAAGCAGGTGAACGTAAGGAACGTAAGGATCAACGTCCTGAAGTTGTAGTTGAGCCACTTGAAGTTATGGAAAGTCCACGGATGCCAATCGTTGAACCAAAAGAGGCAATAAAATCAGTAGAGAAGAAGGAAGAGAAACCCAAGAAGGCTACTGAGAAGAAGGAAGAGAAACCTAAGAAGGCTACTGAGAAGAAGGAAGAGAAACCTAAGAAGGCTACTGAGAAGAAGGAAGAGAAACCTAAGAAGGCTACTGAGAAGAAGGAAGAGAAACCTAAGAAGGCTACTGAGAAGAAGGAAG